>CAYGBS010000036.1:13382-15447 GCA_964348215.1 uncultured Candidatus Bathyarchaeia archaeon | reverse complement strand
ATAAAATACGCCATAATAATTCCTTCTGCAGATTTTGAATAGCTATGGCCCATCTTAAATCAGGATTTTGTAGTCTCTATAGCATCCTTGGCATAAGAGTCTTCCACTTCTGGAAGTAGCCTGAATTCCAGATAGTCACCTGTTCCGTTCACTTTTCTCGGGCAGAGATAGCCCGCAGAATACTCCTCTTGCTCAGAGAAAGGTAACCCAAAGTCCAAAATGCCCTTATGCTTTCGTTCTTGGAGAAGTACTTTGTTTCCGCCTATTTTGTTTGTTCCGCCGAAAAGTATATGGACGTTTTGTTTATTCGCCTTCTTCACCCATTGTGCGGCAAATGTTTGCCATCAATAGTATTATGTGAGGCAAGGTAAATATGCTGAAAACCTTTGTGTATTTTGCAGAAGCAGCTTTCCTTACATTTTCCTTTTTCCCTCCTGCTTCGACATAGCCTTTGATAAATGAGGAGCAAATTATTCTAGCTGCTTCGTCTGGGTGAGTTGGAAGGATGTAGTGTCCTGAATAATAGAGAAACTCAGCTATGTCCCAAGGCTGATTTCCGTTTCTCGTTGCTTGTTCAAGGTCTAGAAAACATATTTTGTCGTCTTTTGTGACAACTATGTTTTCCGGTTTACAGTCGCCTAAAGCTACGCCCAGTAGATGCGCCTTTGCAATTTCGCGTCCTACCGCTAATATAATGTCTTTCTTCCTTTCCTTGTTTTCATTAGATGAAGATGCGATTATTTGCTTAACTGTTTCGCTCAGCTGTTCTCCATCAACGAACTCCTCAAAAATCAGCCGTTCTTTTAGGCTAACGTAAAGGATACGTGGAACTGCAAATCCGTTCTTGCTTAGGAGTTGATTGATAGAATATTCTCTTTCGAGTCTTGCCTTGCCCAGCACTGCAAACGATTTTGTACCTAAAGTCCAGAGTGCTAAAGGGAACCACTTAAAGCCCAACCAGTCTTCGAACTTTTTCGCTACGATTTTCTGTGTTTCATGATTTTTCTGGAGGCTAAGCAGGAAGACATTATTCAGTACGCCCCCCATCTCTTCGGTTGTTATCTTTAACGTCTCTCCTCCAGGCACAGTCTTTCGCACAAAATCTTGGACGTCTGTTTTGTCTGAAAGCGGAACCGGACCTAGCGGCGTAGGCATAAGCAGGTATTTTTCTGTTTCCTCCAATTCCTTGAGCAACTCTATCTCTGTTTTTTGAAGAGAACGTCTGGTAATGCGGTTTTGGGTTCGGAAAAAGGTAGTTGATATTCTTGAGGAAATATCTTGAATGTAAGGAAGCAATGCGTTTTGGATAGAGGTAAGGATGTTGGAGAATCTTGTTCTCTGGCGCTTTGTTTCTTCTATAAAGTCTTTGTCCATTCTTATGTAGCCGTTTGATAACGTTACGTAATTTTTTGATTCTAATTTCGCTAAGGCTCTAGAATATCCTTTCATGATAGATTCAATATTTCGTTCCTTCACTTTCTTCTTGAACATTTTTAGGAAGCTGTACTTCGAAGGGGGAAATAATCGTGTTCTCCTTCTTATGACTTCGTACATAAAGTACTCTGGCTTTATGAGAAGTTCTATGGACAGTTCAGGGTATTGTATTATGATGTTTCTTAGAAGCTCTAATACAAACCGCTCTTTCATTTTCACCTCCATTTCTTCCAGATAGTTTGGATTTATCCATGCTCGGTACGGTAGCGTGATTATCTCCGCAACAAGCTCTCCGAATTTCCCTTTTTCTACGTCTGTTTCAAATGCTTTCTTGTCGATTGCCAGAATGGAAAGGTTTATGTTGTTTACTCTTTTGGAAAAATCGCCAATTTTCGGAGGGTAATTGGCTATGACGAGCATGGCACTTACGTCTGCCTCCTCTTTGGCATGTTCATATATTCTTGGACCGTAAAAACATGATGCAAAGATCTCCTTAGAGCCCGTTGTCTCCTCGCAGAGTTCCAGAATTTGTTCCTTTTCCTCTTCCAACATGACATCTTTAACAAGTCTGATCATAATCGCCTGGACTATAAGAAATTGCAGCGGTTTAAAGGTGTTACCTTCAAAGCAT
>CAYGBS010000036.1:11086-13372 GCA_964348215.1 uncultured Candidatus Bathyarchaeia archaeon | reverse complement strand
TAGACTATAAGAACTCTCGGTGTTTAAAGCTATTATCTTCAAAGCATAAATATCCCATTTTCTTAAAAGGGTAGAGAGGTGGTTAAGTGGCTAAAGAAGGTGAATCTGGAAGAGAGGTTTCAGAACTTCGCGAAAGAGTTGTACGACTGGAAGTCAAGGTTGAGGAACTTGGCAAACGTATTGACAGCCTCTCGAATTACGTGAAGGAACTCTATAGCTATTTACAGAAACGGTCTCAATTGCCCAGATGAAAAAAGAAAAGGGGGTTTTTATGAAGGTGGCGGTGGCGGAGGGCCTTCTGGTGGAGAGGGCTGTTCTGTCGGCGTTTTGATAGAGAAGAACGCTACTGTAAGCAGTATCCAAGCAATGAACATCAGCAGCAAACCGATGATGATTATTGTCAAAACAGCACCTATAAGAAGCAATAGCCCTGCGGTGCCGAACATTTTCTCTCCAGTCTTTTCTGAAAGTATGTCGAAGGATCTTTTGTAGAATATGGCAGTAAGAAGATAAAAAATGAAGACGACAATCAAAGCTAAGATGATACCGCCAAGGAAGGCAAGGGGATCGGCAAGGTCTGGGGTTGGCGATATGATTGCAAGACCGAAGACAAGTGAGAGTACAACAAATGCCCCAGCGATTATACCTATGATTCCAAAGATAAATCCATAGAGCGCATTCTGAAATATACCACTATCTCCGTAGTAGTCCGCCAAGTGCTTCAGGCCAACTAACAGAAGTATTATTCCAACTAGGCTGAGAAATGGAACGAAGGAACCAATCACCATAAGCAGAGCGCCAATGCCGCCCAAAGTTTTGCCTGACTCTAAGCTCATTTCGATGGACCCCGCAACCGACGTTACAGTTTTTCAAATAAAAGCTTTTCGAGAATGCTGACTTCCTTACCGTCTTGCGTATTACTTTCTTTCAATTATCTTCATATAAGCAAACATAGCGGCAGTGGCAAAGACTGCTGAAAAAACCACTAGATTTGTTATTATGCTAAACGTGAAGTGCGGGGGGCATATGAGAAATGACCTAATTATGTCCGCGCCGCTGCTCAGAGGGTTAAGTTCAGCCAACGTGACAATGGGCCCCGGCATTATGCCTTCTTCACCCAGCTTCCGTATCAGCGATAAAGGGTAGAATATGCTGCTGCAGAAGAACAAGACATAATAAACCAAGCCTCTTGCAGTGACGAACTTCTCAAAGCTCGTAGTAGAAACTGCGGTGGCTATGCTTAGGCCTGAAATCCCAGTTGCCAATAGGAAGAGAGCACCTAAGATTACAAGCAGTTGCAGCGACGATGGGAAGCCGAGAAAAAGAAACGTTGTTAGAAGCAGTGGGGACATGTACATCATTCCTCTTAACCCGCCGGCAAGCAAGCGGCCTACGGCGAGTTCTAGACGCGTAATGGGGAGGCTAAGCATGTAGTGATGGATTTCTCGGCGCACTTCCATGTTTATTTCTCGGCCGATCATGAAGGCTGACGCAAACAGCCCTATCACTGTAACTCCTGGCGCGAAGAAGCTGAAGTAACTCCTGATCTCCTCGATTAAATTTGGGTTCACCATTTCATTATATATCACTGCCATGATAAGCAGATCCGCTAAATTCATGCTTATGAGGCCGACTAGCCACCATCTGTAGCGGAAGAAGTTTCTAAAATCGTGTTCAATTATGCGCAGAACCGCTTTCAACTATTGCCAGCCTCCACCCTCAAGTCGTTTCTCGTAAATTGTAACGCCGATAAACGTAAAGGTGAAGAAGAATATTACGAGACCGATAATTGCTGCCAATGGCATGGGGGTCATAGTCAAGTATTTTTCGATGCCTGCGCCCCAACGAAACAGGTCAGAAGCAAAAGTCACTGGATTGAACTGCGACAAAGCCGCATATGCTTGACTGGATTTTTGAACGAAAGCCTGAGGGTACATCGCTGTGCTCAGTCGAATTATGAAAGCGTTAACGACTCCCATAAGAATATCAAAGCGATCGCTGGATTTCAGTCCAACAGCCAAAGTGATGCTCATTCCTGAAACGCCGAAAGCAAATAAGAAAAGGGCTGAAAAGGCAACTAAGAAGTTGATGGGGTTTGTCAGTCCAATTACTGATAATGCTATTGCTATAAGTGGTCCAACAAAGATGAAGCTACGTATTCCACCACCAATCGACCTTCCCAATACGAGTTCTCTCCTAGAAACTGGAAGACTCAACAGATACTCAAAGACTCCGTGTTCAGCCTCTTCAAAAATGTCATATCCGATAAACACAGAGGCAGAGTAA
>CAYGBS010000036.1:6524-11076 GCA_964348215.1 uncultured Candidatus Bathyarchaeia archaeon | reverse complement strand
GCATCATTATCACCACGCCTGCAACGTAATACTCAAAATAGATATCTGCCAGCTCTGGCACAACCATACGAGACGCAATTAGTCCAAAAAAGGCGACTTGAGCTGCAAACCATATAGCACGCAGAATTATAAGGAACTTGTACTGCAAGAACATACGCAAGTCCCTTTCAACAACCAGTAAAATTTTCCTCATGTCTCTTACCTTGGAGGACTTTTTTGCTCAGCTTCTTCAATAGTTAACCCTGTATAATGCACGAATACGTCGTCAAGGGAAGGCTCGCTCATATTGATTGACTTAATTGGAAGATTGTTTTTTAGAAATAGCTTCATGATTTGGGGAACGATCTCTTCTACTTTGTTGAGGTAAACTCGGAGGTCGTTCGGTTTCAGGGTGACTACCTCTACGACTTCTTGAAAACTTTCCAATTCTTTTAAAGCCTTTTGCGGAACTTCTTTTTCAAGCTGGATCTCAACCATGTCTCCACCGGGAATACTGTCCTTCAACGTTTTCGGTGTGTCGCAAATCAGCAATTTGCCTTTATGCATGATGCCAACCCTGTCGGAAAGCACATCGGCTTCGTAAAGCTCATTGGTAGCTAAGATTATGGTGGAACCTTCATCTCGAAGCTCTCGAATCATATTCCAAATCTTATGCTTTCCAACTACATCTATTTGGGTTGTAGGCTCGTCTATGAAAGCTATTCGTGGTCTCTGAATCAGAATCTTGGCGACTTCTATTCGTTTCCTCATTCCGCCAGAGAGACCGTGAACTTTTTTCCGTCTAGCATCCCACATGTTTATGTCTTTCAACACCTGTTCAACTCTCTTCTTCCGCTCCCGCGTGGACAGCCCGCAGATCTTAGCATGCCAATTCAAAACATCCCAAGGCGTGCTAACCCAAAGAATCTTCGGGTCTTGGAAGCAAATTCCGATGAGCTTCCGGACCTTATCTGGATTCTTCCTTACGTCATATTCGCCTACAACTGCCGTTCCGTCTGTTGGCTTGATCACAGTTGAAAGCATCAGAACAGTGGTTGTTTTGCCTGCGCCATTAGGACCCAACAATCCGAAGATTTCCCCATTCTTAATGCTCAAGTTTAGATGGTCAACTGCAACCAAGTCTTCAAAACGCTTTGTCAAGTCTACTGTGCGAATGATGACCACAAGCTATACCTTCGTTGATCTCCTTTTTGAAGTTAGGGATAATGGAAGTTCTAAACAGATAAACATATCGACGAGCTAAAAAGCATCGATTTCCTTTGGTCTTGTCAATGCTTACTTCTGCCTAGAGACTTCTGTAGACTGCTTCGTTTTGTCTTAATTTGACATAGTGCCCAACAGGAAGGCTGCCAATGCAAATGCAACAGCAACTTAAAAGTTTGAAAGTCGAGCATTGACGAATAATGGTTCATGAAAGGTGGACCTGATAACCTCGCCCAGAAGACTGAATAAGCGTCTAACGTCCTAGAAGCTCAATAGCAGCATCTCTTGCCTTTTCCATAACCTTTTTTTCATCAAGTGTCTTCACTTTGCGTTTTTCCATTACTAGTTTGCCATCAACGATCACTGTGTCAACATCACATCCGTGAGTAGAATAAACAAGATTTGCAAACAAATCATGCAAAGGTGTTAAATTCGGCTTTTTCAGGTCAATCAAAATAATATCTGCCCTCTTCCCAATTTCCAGAGAACCAATCTTATTTTCCAGTCCCAAAGCATCAGCTCCTCTAGTAGTTCCCATCTCCAGAGCTTTTCTGCTTGGCAAAACGCTGGGATCACCATATCTCGTTTTCTGAAGCAACGCAGCAACCTTCATTCCTTCAAATACATCTAAACTATTATTGCTGGCAGCGCCGTCAGTGCCAAGGCCAACTATCACACCTTCCTCAATCAGCTCTTTAATCCTCGCTACACCTTGAGCCAGCTTCATATTTGCAACTGGGTTATGCGCCACCTTCACACCCCTCTTCGCCAAAACAGCAATGTCCTTCCTTGTCAAGTGAACGCAGTGAGCCGCAAGCACGTCGTTACTGAGAAAACCGAGCTTCTCCAAAAGTTCAACCTCTGAAAACCCGAATTCCTTCCTAGCCTTTTGAGCCATCTCTTCTGACTCAGCAACATGAATGTGAATTCCTACACCCATTTGGGAAGCTTTCTCACGCACCTTCCCTAACAATTCTTCATCACACGTAAAAACTGTATGAGGCCCTAAGAACGTGGTGACCCGTCCGTTTGCATATCCTTGGTACCGTTCAGCAAACCCAACCGCTTGCTTGAACATCTCCTTCCCTCTC
Source organism: uncultured Candidatus Bathyarchaeia archaeon (assembly GCA_964348215.1). GTDB lineage: Archaea > Thermoproteota > Bathyarchaeia > Bathyarchaeales > SOJC01 > CAYGBS01. Next base: position 8,782 of record CAYGBS010000036.1, on the reverse strand, counting down.
TCCTTGTCACCTGCTTCAATGACTCCTGAAGCTAGCACTGCCCTTAATCCAGCCTTATCTACAGCTTCGGCTACTTCAGGTTCGGAAAAGTACATATCAGCGAAACATGTTATCCCATTTTTCACCATTTCAAGGCAGCCCAAAAGAGCGCCAGCATAAACATCTCCGGGTTTAAGCTTGGCCTCTAGAGGCCAAATAACATCACCAAGCCACTTGTCTAATCTCATGTCTTCGGCTAGTCCTCGGAAAAGAGTCATGGCTAAATGAGTGTGACAGTTTACTAGACCTGGCAATGCAAGTTTCCGATGGCCATCAAGCACCTTTTGGGCTTTCATTCCAGGTGCATCAGCAATGTCGCCAACATAAGATATTGCGCCGTCTTTCGCTGCAATTAACCCCCTTTTAATAACCGTTAGGCTGTTCATTGGCAAAATCATGCAATTCCTTATGACGAGATCAGCTTCTGAACTCATCTGTTCTCACCTGAATGATACTACTAATCAATTCAAAAATTACATTATCGGTGGCATTGAAAGTGCTGGCATTCGCGCTGCTACTAAACTGGTCTGTAAAAGGGACCCGTAAGGAAAGATGAAGGCGGGAGAAGGAGCCTTTACTCTTTGACAGAGGAGTTCTTGACAGTGGAGCACATCGGGCTCTTCAGGATACCGTTAACTCCGTTCACTATGTTTTTGCTCAGCCCTATGTTGCTGATCTTGCGGCAGATATGGTTCAGCGAGTTTTCAGTGAAGCTTAACAGGTTCTCACCTTCATGTGTAAGCTCATAAACTTTCCTCGGCCTCTCATTGCTGAGGTCCCATTCGCTTTCGATGTAGCCCTTTTCCTCTAGACTGTTTAGAAGTGGGTATATGGTGCTGGGTCCGAAGTAGACGCCGAAGTTCTTGCGTATTATGGAGATTATTTGGTAACCGTGCATTGGTTTTGCGTTTAGGAATTGAAGTATGACCAAGTCTAGGAGTCCCTTCATCAGCTTGTTTTGGATTTCTCTCTTTTCTTGTTTCACTTTTCTTCCTCTTGTCGACGCGTTGAACAGTTTGCTTGTTCACCGCGTGTACAATATGTCTCTCCAGAGACATATCTCAAGACTTACTATATCTTAAACAGCCATATAAGGGTTGATGCGACTGCAAGTCATAAAAGAACATATTAACCCGCCGCATCTATTCCAAGAATTGAATAACTTCTATAAAGGAGAACCGTGAAAACGCTGGAGCTGGAGATGTCTGAAAGGTGACAAACGCGTCTAAGAGCTTCAAAAGAGAAATTGTTCAACGCGTATTCAGAAAATTTCTCGATGTGATGGTTTTGAGCATGGTTCAGGCTGAGCCGATGTGGGGCTATAAGATTATTAGATTTGTGGAGAAGGAGTATGGCGTGAAGCTACGCCACGGTGCATTATATCCCTTACTCAGGAGATTGGAAAAGAAGGGTCTTCTCAGGAGTAAGGAAGAAGCGAAAGGAGGGCGTGTCAGGAAAGTTTACGGAATAACTTCTAAAGGCATTCAACTCGTAGATGCTTATTACGAGTTCATGAAGGAACAACTGCAAAAAAGGACATAAAGGGATTGAAGTGACAATTAGTTTTTATAAATACCTCGAATAAGCTACTGCGAGAGTCTAGGGCTTGAATATGAAAAAAAATGAGAGTGTACCAAGCGAGTCAGGAGAAGAACTCATGGAGAAGGTCAGAAGGCTGTGTCAGAAGGAAGGAGCTAAAGGATGGAAACTGGCACAAGAGACAATGCTGAAAGAGAAAGCCTCCATGCCAGAACTCAATGAGGCAATAAGATATGTCATGCTCAAGTACCAGCCTGACTATTTTAGACCCGCACTCCTTTCTCTCTGTTGCGAGGCCGCAGGAGGCTCTTCAGAAACCACTGTTTCTACTGCTGCATCTTTGGTTTTGCTTGGACGGGCTATTGGAATCCATGATGACATCATAGACCAATCACGCACAAAGAATCGGCGTCCCACAGCTTTGGGGAAATTTGGAAGAGACCTCTCGCTGGTATTGAGTGATGTTCTCTTGTTCAAAGGCTTCACATTGCTTAGAAAGACAATTCAAGATGGTCTGCCAGCGGAGAGAATATTTACAATTCTTAGCACAATTGAGACCATATGGTTTGAGCAAAGCGAAGGCGAAGTTTTCGAACTCAAATCTAGGAGGCAATTTGACATCACGCCGCAGGAATGTTTAGCTAAGATTAAGATGAGAGCTTCAGAACTGGAGGCTGTTA
>CAYGBS010000036.1:0-6514 GCA_964348215.1 uncultured Candidatus Bathyarchaeia archaeon | reverse complement strand
GAGGGATCTTAGGTAACGGTTCGCAAAAGATAGTCAGCGATTTGGGCAAGTTCGGAAGATTGCTCGGAACAATGTCAATGCTAAGAGATGAGATAATTGACATGTTGGAATTCAACGTACTAAGACATCGAATGAGGAAGGAATCTCTACCATTACCACTAGTCTACACGATACAGAACCCCAAAGCTAGAAGCAAAATTGTTCCAATTATTGAAAAAAAGAAGCTGACAAGTACCGATTTGCAGAGAATTTCCAAGATTTCAGACAAGGCAGGTGGATTGGACCACGTAGCTACACTTATCAACAGAATGGCCGAGAGAGCACGGACCTATCTTCACCTATTTCAAGGCAAAAACAAAGATGTTAAACTGCTAATCGACTCAACGGTAATAAATCAAAAAGATTGGAAGCCAGTTTTACGAGCTAGCTAGCTCCCCAGTTTAGCGATCCTCTTGATGGAACTTTTGGAGCTTTCTTCTTTCTTCCCATAGTTTTTCCCGAACTGTATTTGTGTAGAACTGTTTATTTAAGCCTTTTGTTCTACGCATAGACAGTTCTGGAGTCTGAATTTCAAATATTCATTGTCGTTTCTTAAACTTAATTTAAACGACCCAGAAGAAGTGAACATGTGACGTAGTGGCACCAATGCTCCTTCGCTTTCAAGACAGATACCATTTGAAACGCAAGCACATAGTAGCTTTCGCTCTTTTGTTCAACACGTTCTCATGGTATTTCATAGGCCTTCTCTTGATTGACAAAATTAGCTCTGCTTTCTATGAAGCGAATTTTGAAGTGTTATACTTCAGATTCGTTTACATAATTTCTGTAATTGTGTTTGCCCTTGCAGGGTCGGTTTTTTTGACTAGAGTTCGTAAAGCCCGTTTTTTCTACATCTGGCTGGTTTTGGGGGTCAGTGCTTCGCTTTTGTCGTCGACTCCTGTAGTTTCTTCGTTATTCCCTTCGCTCTTTCTTACTGCGCTTCTGGGTTTTTCGCTAGGCATTGGTATGCCTTTTTGTCTCAGCTATTTTACGGAGTCCACATGTATTGAGAATCGAGGGAAACTCGGCGGAACTGTACTATTTGCGACTGTTTTCAGTGTACCCTTTGTTTCTATAGCCATGTCTACCCTAGATCAGGTTTCAAGCGCCCTGCTCTTTGCCCTATGGAGAGGGTGGAGCCTACCTATTCTATTCTTCGCTCCCAAAGAAAGCGCGGAATCAGAAGTGAATGTAAGAAGAGAGCCATCCCTAATCTCAGTTTTCCATAATAGAACATTTGCATTGTATTTTGTTGCATGGCTCATGTTTGCATTGGTAGATAGCTTTGGATCGGTTTTTGTGGGGTTCCACATTGGAGAAACTCGTTTTCTCATTGCAATTGTTGAGCCTATTTTTGCAGGAATAGCCGCTCTAGTTGGGGGGATAATCTGTGATCAAGTTGGCCGGAAACGTGTGATGATCTTTGGTTTTGTTTCACTTGGATTGGCCTATGCAATGGTTGGATTAGCTGCGCATACATGGATTGCATGGCTCTGCTACTTTGTCATAGATGGCATAGCCCTAGGTCTGCTGTTCATGTTGTTCGTGATGGTGTTGTGGGGAGACATATCAAGGTATAGTTCAGAGAAATACTATGCAATTGGAGCGACACCCTTCTTCTTGACCCAAATGCTTTCTCTGTTCTTCGCTCCTTATGTGGCTTTGATTCCCGAGACCAGCGGCTTTTCGCTGGCTGCATTCTTTCTTTTCATAGCAGTAATCCCGCTGCTCTATGCACGAGAAACTCTGCCTGAAAAGAAGATTCGGCAACGTCAACTGGAAATGTACACCGAAGACGCGCTCAAGTTGAAGCAGGAAATCGAACAGAAAGAGTAGGAAATTACAGGATTTTCATCGTCAACCAATAATATGTGCTGTCAGGTCATTTGTCAGACCTTAACGACGGATTCAAGGCTCACTTGTACTTTATGCCACCAATAGGGTCGCTTATGTCGACTTAGACACAAGCGGAGATTTGCGGTTCCATGTAGGCACAATCCCCCAAGTATCTCAGAATCCGCAAAACTTCTAAATGTAAAAGTTATTTGCAGGAAAGCGCTATGCGTTTCATAGGAGTTTATCCTTGAAGAAACTCTTTCAGAACCTTGAAAGACTAGTAGGTCGTCTAAGCACGTTTCAACCGAAACCATCCACGGTAGTCGTGATGCCAGATTTCTTTCTAGACCGCTTCGTCTCATGGAATGGAACTGCTGAGCAGTTCTCTAGGAGCATATTCGAAGTTGCAACGCGTAAAGGTGGGAGCATAGATAATGTGGCGCAGATGGAGTCTAGGGGAGGTAATGCTGCCAACACGGCAGCGGCATTAGCAGTTCTAGGTTTTAACGTCTTTCCAATAATTTCCACTAGCCAGCTTGGTCTCAACATGCTTAAACTGCACCTACGATCATTAGATGTTGATCTTTCCCACGTCAAAGTAGATGGCAAAGAATCCATAACGACGGCTTTAGAATTTGCGTATGGCAACGAGAGAAGAAATGTAATGTTACGCGATATTGGCACTTTAGCTGTATTTGGTCCCGACAATCTTACGGAGAAAGACTACCCGCTCCTTAAGAAGAGCAACTATATCTGCATTTTTAATTGGGCCGGCACTCGGAGACACGGCACGGAGCTTGCAAGAACGGTATTCAACTATGTGAAAACTAAGGGTATAGGGAAAACTTACTATGACACAGCCGATCCACTTCCGAACAAGTCGAAAATTCCCGTGCTGGTTGATCAAGTTTTGCTCCGCCAAAACCTGATAGACATTCTAAGCCTGAACGAAAATGAAGCCATAACCTATGCTAGGTTTGTAGCTCCAAAGCAAACAGTCAAACTCCAAAGACAACACAAGTCAATGACAGTTCTCGCAAACGCATGCGCAAAAATTCTTGCCCAAAAGCTCAAGAGCCGTATAGATCTCCATACCACAACTTATTCAGCAACTTTTACCAAAAACACGCAAACAATAGTTCCGGCTTTTGAGGTTAAGGTCTTGCGAGCAACAGGAGCAGGCGATGCATGGAATGCGGGCAACATATGTGCGGACGCTAATGGCTTCTCAGATGATATGAGACTCATGTTTGCCAATGCTGTTGCAGCTTATTACCTTAGCAGTCCGAAAGGTGAACACCCGCAGCTTTCGCAATTGTGCACATTCCTTCAGCAAACCTTCAACGAAAATCGCTAGTGATGGCATCTGTGACGAAATTGAGGAGTTACAAATTCTTAGCGGTTACGACAAAGTATTGGAAGCCACGTGAGGATTATATCGCTAGAGTGGTTGGGGCTCTAAAGGACAAAGTGCAGAGAGGTGATATCGTAGTTGTTTCTGAAAAGTCGATTTCAACAGCAATCAACAACATTGTGGATGAAAATCTAGTGAAACCGGGATCAGCAGCAGAGTTTCTGGCCAAATATTGGATGCGATACGTTTGGGCGTATGTGCTTGGACCTTTGTGTCATTTGCGGAGGGAGACAATCCACCATTTCAGAAACTACCCCGTTGAAGAAGGCAGTGCGCATAAGCAAGTAGCTCTACAATACGGCGGTTTCCTGCAGGCTTTAATGCATAGCTCTGAAGGCGGAATCGATGGCAGTAATCTTCCGCATTCATATGTTAGCTTGCCGCTGAAGGACGCGCGCCGAAGGGCCGAAAGGATTCGTAGCGACATGAAGGCGGTGCTAGGTAAGGATGTTGTAGTCATGGTTGTGGATACTGACAAAACGTATTCGTGGAGGAATCTCCATTTTACTCCAAGACCCAAACCGGTTGATGGAATACTGTCTGCGGGAGGGGTGATTAATTATGTTGTCGGACGGTTTTTGAAGCTGAAGAAGCGTGCAACGCCACTAATCGTTGTTGGTGCAAGGATGAGCGCTGAGGAAGCTTTAAGGGTCGCAGAGCTGGCTAATCGAGCTCGAGGCTTCGGTGCTGGAAGAACAATTTGGGATATGGCTAAAGCCTTTAATGTTTCATTAACAAATGTTTCTTGGAAAATGCTTGAAGAAGCAGAACATAAGCCCATTGTAATTGTAAGAAAGATACGTCTAGACAATCAATAAATATTAAGTATTCAAGAGACAGTTTATTTTGAGAGCGATGACTGAGCAAGAGAGGTTCCCGTGTCCAAGCTGTGGGACAACCGTATCTAGAGGTGATATTTACTGCAGGAGATGCGGGGTAAGCCTGATAGAGTATACCAACGCTGAACCAGAACCGCCTTCCTTGCAGCCTAAAACCGTGACAAGAGTGTCCTACAAGAGGAAATTTTCTTTAACTCAGAGATTTTACAAGCTCTTTACATCGCCTTCTGAAGCCATGAATGATATAGCTCTTGCACCAGATTATAGCGCAGTTCTCGCCATAATTGCAGTTGAGCTTGTGCTTCTCTCAGTTACATCAGCGATGGTTCTGCAAAGGATCAGGTTGTTCGGCCCTAATTCTGTTAGCCTCAGCAACTTTCTTCCTGGTTTTCTCGTTGCTACAATACTGATTGCCCTAGTTTTGTGGGTACTGAAGTGGGTGATAAAGTCCTTAATTGTGAAATACGCGTGTGACAGCGGAGGCCCTTGGTGGGACTTCGAAGTTGCAGCATCAGTGACAGGTTATGCTTACATGGCAGATGTTGTTATTGGTGCAATAGGAATTTTGGTTTCCTGGTTCTTGATGCCCACATTCTACATTGACACTACAGATCTTGCAGCCGCAAGAAAAGCCTTAGATGATTATCAAGCACAGATCATTCGGTTCAGACTGTTATACAATTTGCCTTTGTCGCTTCTAGGGATACTGTGGAAATCTTACCTCGGAGGTTTAGGAGCACATTTCGGAACAGAAGAAAAATGTTCACTTAGGAAAGGCGTTGCCGTGTTCCTAGTCCTAGGTTTGACAGGCCTCCTTTTATCGTTCGTCATCTAGATATGTCCTACTACGAACTCCTTCATGCCCGAGCACTTATTCTCCAATCAAAGAACTGGTTTTGAGACGTCTCGTCTACAAAAACCAATGCCTAAAGACTTCTCGCCACCGCTCAACTAATACTTAAGCAACTAAGGACAAGAGGAAGCTGAGAATATAGCCATGACAAAGTGCATATTCTGTGATATAGTCAAAGGTGCTGCACCGGCAAGCGTAGCTCACCACGACAAAACAGCGACAGCTTTCATGGACATTCAACCTATCAACCCTGGACACGTGCTAATAATACCCAACACGCACGCAGCCTGCCTTTCAGAACTTGAAGAAGTAAGGGAACATTTATTTAGAATCGCCATGCGTATCGCTGTTGCATCAAAACGAACAGGCATAAGATGTGAAGGTGTAAATCTGTTCCTAGCTGATGGAAAAGCTGCCTCTCAGGAGATCTTCCACGTTCACCTACACGTCATCCCTAGATTTAGAGAAGACGGGTTCGGGTTGAGGTTTGGACCGAATTATGGTTTTCGGCCGAGCAGAGACGAACTTGATAATATCGCCATCAAAATCAAGGAGATCATTCACAGTCAGAATGTCAACCCCAAAAAACGAAACTAGTCCTTGTGGAAACGATTTACCCCTTCGCTTCATCGTAAAATCCATATATTGAAATGAAAATTGGAAATATCATCTACTCTCAAACTGGAGAAACCGAGATGAACACGACAGTTAAGCAAATGGATACATTTTTCAATCCTAGATCTGTTGCAGTTGTCGGCGCCTCAAAAAGGATCAACAAAGCAGGGCATGTAATTTTCAAGAACTTTGCGGAAAACAAGCGAAGAGGAGTGTTCAAAGGAGAGCTATACCCCGTTAACCCTCATGAAAGCTACATTCTAGGACACAAAAGCTACCCTTCAATATCCAAAATACTTGGAGAAGTCGAGCTCGTGGTAATCGTTGTGCCTGCAGCTGCTGTTCTCAATGTTATGAGGGAAGCAGCTTCTAAAGGCACAAAAGCTGCAGTCATAGTGACTGCCGGATTCAGTGAGATCGGGAACGTTGAACTGGAAAACGCCATAACCTCGGTTGCAAGAGAAGCCAACATTCGAGTCTTGGGCCCAAACTGCCTAGGCGTCTATGATACAAACACCGGAGTCGACATGCTATTCTTGCCTGAAACAAAAGTGTTAACAACAGGAGACGAATTCGTCGCTACGCCAAGGCCGATGGCAGGACATATCGCAATGATAACTCAAAGCGGCGCCTTCGGGGTCGCTGCTCTTGACTACTTGACAGGAAGACAAATGGGAGTAAGCAAGTTTGTAAGCTTTGGGAACAAATGTGATGTAGCTGAAGCTGAAATGCTTGAGTATTTTCTACACGACGATGAAACGTGGGTAATACTACTCTATGCCGAAGCCATAGAAGCCGGCAGAGAATTCATGAAGACAGCTGAAAAGGTTACGAAGACAAAGCCAATTGTTGCCTTTAAAAGTGGGAAAACCAAAGCTGGCGCTAGGGCTGCTGCCTCACACACCGGTGCTATTGCAG
>CAYGBS010000035.1:3846-16040 GCA_964348215.1 uncultured Candidatus Bathyarchaeia archaeon | reverse complement strand
GTTAGGCGAATACTCGTTTAACGACGTACATGTACCGGAGGAGGCACTTCTCGGCAGAGAAAACGAAGGCTTCTACCAATTCATGAAATTTATAGACATAGGTCGAATAAACGTTGCCGCACAATCCGTAGGTATGGCTCAAGGCGCCTTCGAACGTGCATTGAAATATGCCAAAGAAAGGAAGCAATTTGGGAAACGCCTCGCAGATTTCCAGATAATTCAACACAAGCTGGCTGACATGGCTAGAGACACAGAATCCGCAAGACTCATGGTGTACAGGGCAGCTTGGCATGTAGACCAGGGAAAAACCATTCCAAAATGGGCATGTATGGCGAAAACTATAGCAGCAACGAACGCTATAAGGGTAATAAGTGAAGCAATGCAGATATTTGGAGGATATGGCTACCTAGCCGACTATGATATTGAGCGCTACTACCGCGATATCCGAATTTCAGCAATCTATGAAGGAACAACGGAAATTCAGAAGAACGTGACTGCACGGATTCTTCTAAACGAATAACCGGCAATTAGTCTTTCATGTAGGCGGAAATGTATGGCTGTTTTCGAGACAACCTATCGCGTTACCTGGTCTGATGTCGATGCAGCGCAAGTAGTCCATCATTCGAATTATTTCCGATTTTTCGAGAGAGCAGAAGAGGCGTTCTATGAACACTTAGGCCTGGGCTTGAGCTTTTTCATGAAATATGGGATTTGGTTTCCCAGAATCGAAGTATTTTGTCGATACCATGCACCTGCGAGATTCGGTGACAAGCTGGGGATTTCTTTATCAATTGAAGAAATCAAGGAAAAGGTAGTCAAATACGGCTTTATCGTCAGGAAAGATGATGCCGACATTTTGGTCGCAGAGGGCCATGTAGTAGTTGTGGCCGCGGACAAAGAGATCGGGAAATCAATTAAGATCCCTTCAGAAATCATTGAGAAACTGAGAACCTTCAAAAACAGCTGAGTAATGAAGCTACAGTTTGATTACTGGAAAAGCAGAGATCATTTAGTCTCAGCAAAAGCATTGTTGACTGCGAACGCAAACCCGAAAATGAGAAAACGTGTACTCTGAATTCCGAAATTTTAAATTGGAGTTAGACGCTACCCATCCATTGAACTCTATAGAATTGGCGAGAAGAAATGAGTCTCGAGTTTAGACGGCTTTTGGCATTGGAAACTCGTGGTTGCACTTTGGACATTTTACATTATTACATTGAACGAGAGACGGGCAGCCTGAGCATGCAAAAGCTCTTCCATAACTGATATCGAAGGTGAAACCGCATTTTGGGCAATGAACCAATCTTTTACTCTTGGACAATTGTCTTTTCTCCTTTGGTAAATGCACATGAAAAGATTCCGCGCTATTTTAAAATTTTTCTCAAATCAAGTATCAAAAGCAAAGTAAGATGCTGGAAATATTTAAGAATAGAGTTGAGCAAATCTAACCAACTAAGTTCAGATGCGTGAGTGTGAGGTTAGGTAAGGGGATAATGTCTAAGGCTTCCAAAAAAGAACGAGCGAATCTGTATAGAGACCATCTAGTTCAGGTGTTTCTAAGCAAGTTTCTAAGTGGAGAAATCAAAAGGTTAGACCCTGTTTTCGACCCAGCATATGGCTATAAGTATCCCCTTATTGAGGCGATATTGGGGGACCACACAAAAGCTGAAGGCTTCTTGGTAAAATTAACCAACGCTGGGATCTTAAAGAAGGAAATATACGATAAAACCCTGTTTTGCCCCCATTGCAGCTCACCCAAAATCTCAATTCATTACATCTGTCCTCATTGCAGATCATTTAATGTTAGAAAAAGCGCTTTGATAGAACACTTACAATGCGGATACATTGCTACAGAAGAGCAATTTAAGAAAGAAGACAAGCTTACATGTCCTAGATGTGGTAAAGAACTGGTCAAACCTGATGTTGATTACAGGAAGGCGGGAGTGTGGTGCACATGCGTTGATTGCAAGAAAAGTTTTGATATTCCCATCCCATCACACTTCTGTAGAGACTGTCACAAAGACTTCACTTTCGAGGATGCCTTATATGAAGACATCCACTCGTATAGGCTAAGCGAGGAAGCAAGGCAAGAAGCCTCGCTTGGATGGATCTTAGTTGCACCTGTAAGAGAATTTCTGGAAAATCGTGATTTCGAAGTAGAAACACCTGGGTTTCTGAAAGGAAAGTCTGGTGCAAGCCACATGTTTGACATTACAGCCTTCAGGAAAGGTGCTACAGAGGCTGTGACGGTCATAGATCTAGCTTCATCTACAGAGGACGTTGTTTCAGAACAGCCAGTTATCGCTATGTTTGCCAAAATCTACGACGTAGCCCCCGACAACGCTTGTTTGATCGCAATTCCTAAAATCACTGATAACGGGAAGAAGATGGCAAAACTCTACAGCATTACTCTAGTTGAAGCAAAAACCCCGGAAGAAGCGATAGAAGCCTTGGAAAGCGTTTGCATCAACCAGGAAAACTAATACGTACACTTTCAGGAAATCGTACATCTCTAGCCACTTCCACGAAGCCTTTGTCATCTCGACAAGTAAATAGCGATATTCCCGCGTTCAGTTGTGACTTTCACGAAATACAAGTTGGCTGGCAAGGAGATGTCAGGGCGGATGTAGTTTGAAGTTTCTCCTGCATTAACGTAAATATCTGTTTCATATCTTGTGTGAGTTGTTGAGTTGACAATCCATATTGAAACTATGTGGCATGTAACGGCACCCTTGTTTGTGAAAGAGAAACTGGTCCCTTCAATCAAGACTCTGACAGCTAAGAAGTCTATATCGATGGTTGTCTGGTTTTCATCAGCATCGGCGTCGTGAAATTTGATGTTTAGAGAGCCGTCAGCTCTAATGTAACTTTGCCATTTGCCAGTTATGTTCACAGCATAGTAGTCCCATCCTGTCGTAGGAAGCTGTCCTATAGTAAAGTTAAAGCCACTATCGCTGTATTTTCCAGCTGTCCAATTATATGCCTCTAAATACCATCTTTCCCCTATATCGTTCGCTCTGTACTTTATCTGAATTTCTACACCTTTCACTTGGGCGAGGGGATATGTAGAAACATCTATCGGAAAGTCCCCGTTTACGTCAGCATTCCAGCCTTCATGACCAACAATTATCCAAACAGTCGTCAGTCTGACAAATCTGTTTCCGAAACTCCTTCCAGAAGCACCTGCCTCTAAAGCGTCTATTTCTTCCCAAGTCCATGGAGCACCGGAAAAGGGATTTGTATCATACTGGGTGTATAGATTTTTGTAAGATTCTGTCAAGGATAAGTCTTCAGACAGATAATCTGTTTCATACGTTCGGATTAGTGTTCTGATATATGGTTGGGGTCCCGCAATGTCAGCATGTTTCGCTCTTATGTATATTCTGACCCAGCTGATGTTTCCAGAATCTGCAATGTCTTCCATACTGTACGCTTCATTTCGCCAGCTTTGGGTTGTTGTTTGCACGTAAGTGTCTTCGTCATCAGGGGAGTCTTCGTTACAGCAGTCCCAATGTTCTACCCCTGTAGGCACTTCTGCGCCCCACTCTGCATATTCTCCAGCAGAGTCGGGATAGATCGTTGTCTCGTTTCCTTCTTGAAAAGTCTCAAATGAATTGTCAACGAGTGTTGTGTTTCGATGGGTGCCATTGATGCGGTTGCCTTCCCTCACTGAGTACTCGCTTTGCGCAGTAAACCATGTTGAGCTGTTGATCCTTACGATGTCCGTGACGTTGATGTTTTCTCGTGTTTTTTCCCAGTCAATGCGGTTCATTTGATAACTCCATAAGATAACGTTGGATGTTATCATCACTAAGATGACGAGACTTAGCACTATGACTATAACATTGCTCACGCCGCGTCTGCTACTTCGAAACTTATTAAGGGGCTCTGTAATAGTCCACAATTTTCGTTCCTCTGCTAGTCACCACACTTATGTGGTATAGGCTGTCTGCATTCCAGCTGAAGGTGACGTTCAGCCATCTGTGTTCTCCAACCTCCAACGTGAGAGGCGTAAAGGGTTGACTTGTGAAGTTTACATACGTCGATGACACTGTGATTGCTACTTTTCCTGTGTTACGGAGGTAAATTGAAATCCCCTCTGAGTTGAACCACACATCCTCTGAGATCACGCGTTCTCCCATAATCTGTCTCATGTTGTCAGTGATAACATAGGTGGCTGAGGCTGCCAGGGACATGGCTGCAACTGCAACTACAGTGAGGAGGACGTTGCTAAGAACGGGCGTAACTCCACGCTTATTTTTTGAAAGCTGCCTCATTACAATCACCAGTTGACAAGTTTCAAAGCGATGTATCCACTTGCCATCAGAATTATACTGTGTTTCAGCCCGGCGCTCACAGTTCCTTCACCCATTTTTCCAGCGACAAGTCCCCCAAAAAATGCTTGTATAAAACTCATGTGGAAGAAGATGCGCCATGCTGCCTCGGGGGTCAATGTAGAAAAGCCAATGACTGGTGAGCCACCCATCTCTACAAAGAACGTCTTGAATAGCAACACAACGGTGAAAACGAAGACGAAGAACGAAACGTAAATTATCGCAATGTACGGTCTTGTTTGGGCTCTTCGCTCTTTCTTCATCGTAAGCGTAGCTTGTGTGAAACTTCCCATAGGGGCAAAAATCTTTTCAATGCGCCCTCCTGAACGGTAGGCTTCAATGATCAAGGGCACAGTTCTTTGCACTAAGTCAGTGTTAGCTCGTTCACCAAACTCTTGAAATGCTTCTTCAAAAGACAAACCCCATGACAATTGATTCACCATTTTCTTCAACTCGAGAGTTAACGATCCATAGTTTCGTTTTGAAGCTTCTTCCATAGCTTGAGGCAAAGTCATTCCTGTTTGTTGAGCTTGAACTATGCTTCTGAACAAGTCAGGCAGATGCGCGTCTATTGATTTTTTCCAGCGGTATTCTACGTAGTCTAAAACTGCAGGAGGAAACACAATAACGAATGCTGCGAAGAACAAATAATCCTCAAAAAGGGACTTGTCCCTCATAGTCAAAACCGCTGTAACAATTATGATCACTCCTAAGCAGGTGGACACGGCCCACGCGATTTTCTTCTCACGTATTTCAACTCTTGGCACTTTCACCACCTAGGCGTAAGGACGTCTAAGACTATCATGAAAATAACCGATCCTACTGGAAGGCCAACATAAGTTAGAAGCATCAACAGTAAAGTAGGGTTTAGCAATCCAAGTCCAACGCCTCCCAGCATAGCCATAACCGCCAGCATAACAACGAAAATAAGAGGACCTGCTACCAGTAGCGTTACATAGAACTCAGAAAGCACTCCTAAAGTGTCTGAAAACTTGCGCAAAGAAATGCGTTTGGACTTCATATTCTGTCGCGATCTGTGGAGCAAATAAGACATCAAATCGCCGCCAGAGTGAATAGTAGCTATGAAACCCTCAAGCAACTCCTTGAATTTGTCAGAAGGTGTGCGTCTTGACGCGTTCTCTAAAGCAGTGATTATGTCAGCGCCAAAGAGTTCGATGTCTCGAACTATAATTCTAGACGCATCCACAACGGCCAATTTCTGAGGAATCCCAGAGAGAGAGCGAAACATTATATCCGGAGGCAGACCAGCCCCTGCCAAAATAGCCAAGTAGCCTGTCGCAAAAGCCATGCTGTCGTCCAGGCTCCGTTTTATCGCATCTGCTCGGTAACTCGGGTAGATGTAGAAGCAGATTATGGTTAAGGCGCCTGCCAGCAAGCCGCCACCTATGCCAAAAAGAAGAGAAGGAAAAACCGACGTTTGCAGAATGAAGTGGAATATTGGAGGACCAAGAAGCATTGTTAAGAAGGTGACGATTGAGCTAGTTAAGAGGGTGAGGCTGACATAAGGCTTAAGACTGATCTTTATGCCAGATTTGTGCAAACTTGCGTTCATGTCATTGAAAAGAGGCAAGAAACGGTTCATTCTCTCCCCCAAGAGACGGTATGCAAGGAGCTGAGGCTCCCACTTTTCTTGTTCTGTAAGCTTTGATGGTCTATAAAGGCGGCCTTTGAGCACAAGCATCTTTGAGCGAACTTCACCTACAATTTGTTGGTACATGTGCTTCAATGTCTTGAGGCGGAAAGAACCCATTAGCCACCTATCCTCGCTTTTCTGTAAATTCGGTCAGAATCAGCGTGGTACTCTCTGATGACATTTACAACCTCTGTGTACCTTCGTATATTTCTTCTAGCCATCCATTCTAGCACGGCCTTCCTCCTCTTCAGTTCTTCATGAACCTCTTCCTCACTTATTCCCATCTTTTCCATGTTTCTTTCCAAAATATGACTTCGTCCTGCGTACTCGAAGGAATCACTTCTAGGAATCCAGCGAAACACATTGTTCGTAAGCAGTTCTTTCGTTCCAGGATCAAAACCTGTAACTTCGGTTACCGTAGATGTTCGTCTTGCAGGCTTACCTTCAGCTTCGGTTCTGACTTGAATTGTTACAGCATCAATCATCGATAGCAAGGCCCGAGGTATGTTCATAGGCTCTGATTCCAGTCTATGTACAACTGAGTCTATTGACTCCGCATGGATTGTGCTCATACCTAGATGACCTGTCGCCATAGCTTGGAATAATGTGTATACCTCGGCGCCTCTTACTTCGCCTACGATTATGAAGTCAGGCCGTTGACGCACTGCTGCTTTCAGAAGGTCGAATAGTGTTATTGTACCTGGGCCTTTTCCACGCTCAAAACCGGTCCGTACGACTGAAGGAATCCAGTTTTCATGAGGCAGGTTAAGTTCAGCCGTGTCTTCCACACTTACAATCTTCAGTTCAGGTCTGATGAACATGGAGAGACAGTTAAGCATCGTGGTTTTGCCGGATGCAACTCCGCCAGCTACCAAGACAGATGCCCTGTTCTCAATAGCATACCAAAAATATGCTGCCATCTCAGAGGAAAGAGTGTTGAAGCTTATTAGATCTGAAATCGTTAGCGGATCAACACGGAAGCGGCGTATTGTAAAAGTGGAACCGCGTCTTGTAATTTCGTTTCCATAGGTTAGTTGGATGCGGCTACCGTCTGGAAGGGAGGCATCCAACATAGGGCGCGAAATGGATACGTTTTTACCTGAAAGGTATGCCAATCTCACGATGAAAGAGTTGAGCTCGTATTCATTTGAGAAAACTATATTCGTAGGTAGAGACTCGTATTCGCGGTGCCAAACATAAATAGGAATGTTAACGCCGTCTGCAGAGATATCCTCAACCATTCGGTCTTTCATTAGAGGGTCGATTTTTCCGTAGTAGATGAAGTCACGCACAATGTAATACATTAACTTGTCTACAGCTTCTTCAGCGATCTTTAGACGATGGTTCTTGATGGCTTCTTGAATCTTCTGCCTGAGGTATCCTTCAGCTTTTTTTCTTGTGTCGATTTCCTTTAGGTTGACATCGATTTCTTCCATCAAAATACGCTTTATTTCCTTCAGCATTTCAGCTTCTTCTTCAAGCAACGTTGGTTCGATTACTTCGTAGCGAACTTTTTGGGTTTCTGGGTCCTTAACTATCGCGGCGAACACGTATGGTTCCTGAATTGGGTAGACTTCTTGGAACATTGAAGGTTCCTTTCTCGTTATTCTTTGTTCAGTTTTCTCCATTTTGTGTTCACCTTTTAGCGTGTGTTCTGCATGAAGAGCTGCGTTTTTGTTTAATGTTGGATTAACAACCTTATATAGTGTAGCAAGTCTTAATAAACTCTATGAATTCACGATAACCCGCAATCCTCCAACAGCGCTCTAGCAAACACGCTTATCACATTTCAGGTCCATGAAAAGAACAACGCGAGACAACAAAAAATATACAACAAAAACAACAAAATATAGTATCGTGTTAGAAATGAAAGAGACGCAAAGAAGACTATTCCACGAACTCATAAAGAATTCCAAAAGGAGCGACAGACAACTAGCCAAGATGCTTGGAGTGTCTCAGCCAACCATTACCAGAACAAGAAAACGCCTTGAGAAAGAAATGATAAGCGAATATACGATCATACCTGTGTGGGAGAAGTTTGGATTCGAAATTATGGCATTCATATATGGAAAAACCCAAACTTCAATGAAGGAGGAACGAAAGAAGTTTGTTGCAAAGACAAGAGAATGGATGAATAAACATCCTAACGTCATCTTCTCCTCAAGTGGACACGGAATGGGGATGAACTCTGTGACTATATCTTTCCACAGAAACTACACATGCTTCTCAAGATTTCTCTCAGAGTACATGACGTTTTGGGGAGACTATTTGGCTAGCATAGAAACTTTCTTGGTAAGCGTTGAAGGAGGAACAATTCTCAAACCTTTCTCGTTCAGATATCTGACAGAAGCAGATAAGATTGACAAATGATAAAAGGCTTATTCGGTGCTCCACTAGTCTGAAAAGCATTAAATCAAATGGCTATTGCTAAATGTAAACGTTATATAGTCTAATATTTCAGTACTTGTTTCTGGAGAGAACTGTCATGACTTCAATATTTGCGCGCAGGATGCGGGAACTGGGCACAGAAACCGCTTTTGAGATGCTAGCAAAGGCTAAAGCTCTCGAAAAACAAGGCCGCGAAATAATCCATCTAGAAATTGGAGAGCCAGATTTTGACACGCCAAAGAACATTAGGAATGCAGCAGCGCAGGCGATGAACTCGGGCTATACGCATTATGTTCCTGCAGCTGGGATACCTGAGTTTAGAGAAGCCATTGCAGAATATATTTCCAGAACAAGGCAAATTGATGTGGCCCCTGAAGAAGTGGTCGTGACTCCTGGCGCCAAACCAATAATATTCTTTAGCATGTTAGCTTGTGTTGAAGTAGGTGACGAGGTGATGTATCCAAACCCTGGTTTTCCGATATACGAGTCTATAATAAAATTTCTAGGCGCTACTCCAGTGCCTATGCAGTTGAAAGAAGAAAATGATTTTGCGATAGACACTGAAGATACAGTGGAGAAAATCTCAGATGAAACCAAGATGATTATTCTGAACTTTCCAGAAAACCCTACGGGCGGCGTCTTGACAAAGGAAAACTTGGGGGCGATCGCTGACAAGGTTAACGGCAGAGACGACTTGATCATAATCTCAGATGAGGTTTACAGTCGCACAATCTATGAAGGGGAGCACAGGAGCATTGCCTCGCTTCCTGGTATGAAAGAGAGAACGGTGATAATAGATGGATTTTCGAAAACCTATGCTATGACAGGTTGGAGGCTGGGTTACGGGGTTATGCGAAAAGACTTGGCTGAAAAGATCACGCAACTCATGATTAACTCGAATTCTTGCACTTGCGCATTTTCCCAGATGGCCGGCATCGAGGCCTTACGAGGGCCTCAAGATGAAGCAGAAAAAATGGTAGAGGAATTTAAGCAGCGACGCGAGGTCATAGTTTCTGGCTTGAACAGAATTGAGGGCATGGGCTGTAAGAAGCCCGAAGGTACGTTTTACGTCTTTCCCAACGTGAAAGGCATAAATATGGATAGCCTAAAACTACCTGACTTTCTGCTCAACAAGGCTGGTGTAGCAGCGTTGTCAGGCACTGCCTTCGGCGAACATGGAAAAGGATATATGCGATTTTCCTTTGCTAACTCTATTCCTAACATAGAAAAAGCCTTAACACGTATAGAAGAAGCACTACAAAGCCTCTAGCTTCTCTTAAGCCCTGTCTCACAGGAAAAAAGCAATGAAAGATTAACGGACAGAGAACCATTTAAGAACTCTGTATTCTTACAATAAGACGGCTAGCCTAAGCCGTGCTTTGGAGAAGAGTCAATGTTCAACAAGATTCTCATTGCTAACAGAGGAGAAATTGCTCTACGAATAATAAGAGCATGCAAGGAACTGAGCGTTAAATCAGTGGCAGTCTTCTCCGAAGCTGACAAAGAGGCACTTCACACCAGATACGCCGACGAAGCATACGCAATCGGGCCATCACAGCCGAACCAGAGCTACCTAAACATTCCGAAAATAGTGGAAACGGCGAAAAGCTCTGGCAGCGAAGCAGTACATCCAGGCTACGGGTTCTTAGCTCAAATTCCAGAGTTCGCTCATCAATGCGAATCCAATGACATTATCTTCATTGGGCCTTCAAGCAAGACTCTACAGCTAATGGGTAATAAGATAACCGCAAGGAAAATCATGAAAGAAGCAGGAATCCCTGTTATTCTTGGAAGCATCACCCCGTTGGAAACAGAAGGGGAGGTAACAGCCTTAGCTGAACAGATTGGATACCCAGTGCTCATAAAAGCTGTCTACGGCGGTGGGGGCAAAGGATTACGCATCGCCAATAGCCCTGCAGAGGTTCATCAAGCGATGGAACTAGCCAAGTTGGAGGCTGAAGCCTCGTTTGGGAACTCACAAATTTATATGGAGAAGCTTCTGAAAAAGCCGCGTCACATCGAGTTTCAAGTGTTAGCAGACAAACATGGCAGCCTAATTCACTTAGGCGAACGAGAATGTTCGATTCAGAGGAGACATCAGAAACTAATCGAAGAAACACCGTCGCCGATGATGACTAAGGAGAAAAGAGCAGAGATGGGTGAGAAAGCAGTTGAAGCTGCAAAAGCTGTAGATTACGCTAGCGCAGGCACTGTGGAATTTTTAGTCGACAAAAACGGTGCCTTTTCCTTCTTAGAGATGAATACGCGATTACAAGTAGAACATATGATTACTGAGATGGTGACAGGCATAGACATCGTGAAAGAACAGATTCGCATCGCAGCAGGGGAAAAACTAAGCTACAAACAAAACGACATCGCAATCACAGGACATGCGTTGAACTGTAGAATTAACGCAGAAGATCCAAGCAGAAATTTCTCCCCTTCTCCAGGGAAAGTAGAGAACTTCCAATTGCCAGGGGGCCCAGGCATCAGAGTAGATACAGCGCTTTACGCTGGCAGTGAAATACCTCTATTCTATGATTCGTTAATCGCCAAAATAGCTGCTTGGGGCCGTAGCCGCGAAGAAGCAAGGCTACGTATGCAAAACGCGCTTCAAGAACTGGCTGTCAGAGGAGTAGAAACTACAGCTCCTTTTCTAAGAGGAATTTTAATGGATCAAGACTATCAGCAGGGCAGCATTCATACATGTTTCGTTGATGACCGCATCGCTAGCTTCAGGTTTCAAGGTGAGGACAAATCCGCGGACGTGGCCGCTCTGTCGGCGGTCTTGGCTAGCTATCTCCTCTGCAGGGAAAAAGGAGGGGCAGTTATTCCATCGAGGAGCAAAGGAGAGTTTTCATTGTGGAAAGCTTCAGGACGAACAAGGTATTCTTCCACAGGTGACTTGCGATGGATTCGTTAGCTGAATACATTATTTCAGCGGAAGGAAGAAACCGAAAGGCTAGACTTCTGAGATTGACCCCAGAAAACCATGCACTAATTGAGTTGGATAACAAGACTATCGAAATTTCATTTCCTGAAAACCTTAGCTTTGACAAACTGGCGTCAGTAAGCGTAAACGGCAAGAAACACACCATAAAACTAACCAGAAACGATAGGCCTCAGACTTTTAGTGTCGACGTTGATGGAAAGCGTTTCACTTTACAGCTTAAGGCCGAGCGGAAGAAGCCAAACAAAGAATCATCTCCCTTTGCTATCCCACCTGATGCGTTGTCAAAGAGAAGAAAACCAGATGTCAAAAGGAGCGGTGCCGTAACATCTTTGATGCCTGGAAAAGTAGTGTTACTAAAGGTTAAGGCTGGTGACAAAGTCAAGGTTGGGGACCCGCTCTGTGTCTTGGAAGCGATGAAGATGGAAAACGAAATAGTTGCACCGAAGGGTGGAACAATCATCCAAGTCAATGTGGAACAGGGTTCTGTTGTGGATAAAGGCGACGTTTTGTTCTTGTTGAAAAGTCATGACTAGAAAACAGTTGATGGTTTGTGTTCGCCAAACACTTCTCGCAGTACCCCACATATCTCGCCTATCGTGGCATATTCTTTGACAGCATCCAACACTAGGGGCATAAGATTTCGTGTTTCCTCTTCAGCTGCATTGCGCATTTTTTCAAGAGCTTTCCTGACTTTGTGGTTGTTCCTCTCCCTTTTCACACGGTTCAAACGCTCAACGACTTTCTTTTCAACTGCCGGGTCAACTCGTAAGATTTTCAGAGGTATCTCTTCTTCGGTTTTGAATAGGTTCACACCTACAATTGTGCGGCTATTTTTCTTAACTTCCCTTTGATATTTGTAGGCGCT
>CAYGBS010000035.1:0-3836 GCA_964348215.1 uncultured Candidatus Bathyarchaeia archaeon | reverse complement strand
CTTTCTGTGATTTCGCGTTGCATGTAACCTTTTTCTATGGCGTTTACTGCGCCTCCTTGTCGGTCGATTTCTTCAATGTAGTGGGTAACCTCTTCTTCGATCTGATTTGTTAAGTCTTCTACGCAGTAGCTTCCTGCAAGGGGGTCAATAGTGTCTGCGACGCCCGTTTCATAAGCAACAATCTGCTGTGTGCGCAAAGCTATTGTAGCCGCTTTTTGACTCGGTAACGCGTAGGCTTCGTCGAAGCTGTTGGTGTGCAGGCTTTGGGTTCCTCCAAGCACTGCTGCGAGAGTTTGGAGGGCGACACGTACGATGTTGTTGTAGGGTTGTTGTGCAGTTAACGTAACTCCGCTGGTTTGGGTGTGAAAGCGTAGTTGCCATGAAGAGGCTTTTTTGGCTTTGAATCTTTGTCGCATTATGCGAGCCCACAATCGTCGGGCCGCCCGAAATTTAGCGATTTCTTCAAGGAAGTAACTGTGGCAGGCGAAGAAGAAGGAGAGTCTTCTGGCAAACTTGTCTACATTTAGACCCCGGTTAATTGCTGCCTGCACGTAGGCTATGCCGTTAGCAAGCGTGAAAGCAACTTCCTGCACGGCAGTGGCGCCGGCTTCGCGAATGTGGTAACCGCTTATGCTTATTGTGTTCCACCGAGGCATGTTCTTGGCACAGTATTCGAAAATGTCAGTCACAAGTTTCATGCTTGGCTTTGGGGGATAGATGTACATGCCACGAGCAACGTATTCTTTGAGGATGTCATTTTGCACAGTTCCCCCTAGAATTGCCGGTGAGATTCCTTGTTTCTGAGCTATAGCTACGTACATGGCCAGAAGAACTACAGCAGGCGCGTTAATTGTCATGCTTGCGGTTACCTTGTTGAGGGGGATTTCATTGAATAAGAGTTCCATCTCTTTCAATGTGCCGATGTTTACCCCCACTTTGCCAACTTCACCCAGTGCCAGTGGATTGTCACAGTCCAGTCCGATCTGTGTAGGGAAGTCAAAAGCCACGCTCAAGCCTGTCTGTCCCTGCTGTAGCAGGTATCTAAATCGTTGGTTTGTCTGTTCTGCTGTGCCAAAGCCTGCATATTGTCTCATGGTCCAGAATCTTGCGCGATACATTGTTGGGTAAACGCCGCGTGTGTAAGGATATTCGCCAGGAAAGGCTAGATCTCGAATGTAGTCTAGGTCTTGTATGTCGAGAGGAGTGTAGAGTCTTTCAACTGGAATTTCTGAACTAGTCACAAATTTGCTCTTTCTCTCTTGGAAACGAGCTAGGCTTTTCGCTGCAGTTTCCTTTTCCCATTTCCTCTTTTTCTGTTCGATATACTTCACGTTAATCTCCCTGCATGTCTGATAGGAAAGGCTTGATAATTTATATTAGCGTTTACCTATGGTATACTAGCTGCTCCGTTGAGGTGGGAAAGGTTGAGTGAACGTAAGCTTAAAGAAATCGGCAGTGTGACACACTACTTCACAAGAATAAACGTAGCTGTTGTCGAGTTAAGTGACACACTTCTGGTTGGAGATCGCATCCTCCTGAAGGGAATGACAACGGATTTTGAGCAAACCGTCAACTCTATGCAGATAGAACATGAAAGCGTCAAAAAAGCTGAAGCAGGACAAAGCATTGGATTAAAAGTGGACGATCGTGTCAGAGAAGGCGACTCAGTCTACAAAATACTCCATTAACCCCTTACCTATTTTTGGCAACGGCAAGACCGATGGAAAAGAAATCGCTGGCTATTTTGCGATAGGTTTCTTGATGTTCACAACATCTTTGTTGACGAGATTCGGAGGCATTTTTCCCTCAAAAAAAGCCACTAAGTTTTCAGCTACCATCCCCGACATTTTTGACCGCGTTTCAAAACTGGAGCTGGATATGTGAGGCGCAACGACAATGTTTCCGAGCTTTAGCAAGGGATTGTTTTGTGGTGTGGGTTCTTGCTCAAAAACGTCCAAGCCGGCTCCTGCAATCCAATTTTCCTTCAAAGCCTTGTAGAGTGCTTCTTCGTCCACAACTGCACCTCTTGAATTATTTACTAGAATAGCTGACTCTTTCATTAGTCTGAGTCTTTTCTCATTTATGAGATGGTATGTACTTTTGAGCAAAGGTACATGAATTGTAACGAAATCAGCCCTTTGAAGCAATGCGTCAATTTCCGCATATTCTAGATTCAGCTTTTTCTCCAAATCATGTCTGCGAACCACGTCATGATAGAGAATTTTCATGTCAAACCCCCTTGCCCTTTTTGCAATAGCTGAGCCGATTCTTCCCAAGCCTACAATACCTATTGTGGAACCGTAGATGTCTCTCCCTTGAAGCATTGCAGGATGCCATCCAACCTTCCATTTTCCGGCGCGGACGTATTTGTCGGCTTCAGCAACCCTTCTTGCAGCTGCCATTAGAAGCGCCCAAGCGAAATCAGCCGTGGTCTCCGTTAATACACCAGGCGTATTAGTAACGTAGATTCCACGTTTTGTTGCTTCTTTTACATCGACGTTGTCGAACCCAACGGCGAGTTGAGAAACGATTTTGAGGTTTGGCGCTGCATCAAACACTTCCGCATCAATCCTGTCTGACAGCAGCGTGGCCAAAGCATCAACTTTGGCTGTTTTCTCGATGATTACGCTTTTTGGCGGCGCGCCATATTCAGGCCACACCTCCGTGTCGAATTTTCCCTTAATAACTCGTAATCCTCGCGGTGGCAATTCTCGGGTAACATAAACTTTGGGTTTCTGCGTAACCAAACGCCTCCATGCTTTGTCAAATAGCAACGTCGGATTTATTACGTTTTCCTCTTCTACCAAATCTGACGAGCAATCGATGTACTATGAGTCTACAGCCTTTTTGACTTCTTCCTTGAATTTTCTTTCTTCCATGAAAAAGGTTTTTATGGGTTTAGCATTTACCGTGAGCCACCAGTTGTTGCGTTTCATAGACTCTTGTGGATATTTCCATTCATTTATGGCCTTCATTTGCATGTTCGGAGCAACTTCCCTTATCATGCTTTCTATCGTTTTTGCGAACTGATAGGAGAATTGACAAACTGGGCTATAGAAGATTATTGCTCTACCTTCATCTTCCTTTAACGGCTGATATTCTACTAGTGGTGGAGCGGGTTCATAATTGCCCTCTAAAGGTAAGTAAAGAAGGTTGCCTTCGTTTTTAGGTGTCGGCACAAACCCATGTTTCTTGTAGAAATCAGGAAGTGGCAGGAGTTCACCTGTGTTGAAGGCCTTTGCCAAAATGAACCTGCAGGATTTGTTGCCCAAACAAGTCTTTCCTCGTTTTGCGTCTTCTATTACGCTGTCCAAGAGCGCTTTTCCTATCCCAAGTCTCTGGGCTTCGGGTGTAGGGTTGTAAGTGCAATTAATCACCAAAACGTCTTCGCGTCTAGAAGCCTTAGTCTTCTCGGCTTTCTCTGGAAGATAAAGTATTTGAGCGGCTGGTTTTCCATTGTAATAGCCAATCTTCGCGCAAGGACCATATTTCTCAAGCATTTCATGGAGCCATTGTTTCTTCAAGCTAATCCCTTGTTGATGAATTGGATCTTCGATCTTCTTGGAGGAACAGACAAAAACCAGGTCTTCTATGTTTGATTCATCGAGATTCTTGATCTCTATTTTTCTGTTCTGTTTCTTCATTTTGCTCATTTCATGATTATCGAGGGTCTTCGTAGTATCTACAAGCATTATAGCCTATATAGCTTTATTACGTTTAACGAAAGCATATAACGCTGGCTGCACTATGGCAAGAATCAGAAACAAGAAGGCTCTTTCTGAGAATGCGAAATCTAAGCTTGACCGAAAGGCTCGAAGACTGGCATTAGAAGCATT
>CAYGBS010000034.1:16080-16448 GCA_964348215.1 uncultured Candidatus Bathyarchaeia archaeon | reverse complement strand
GGAAAAAAAGGTCGAAAGCGAGAAAACACCTTCCAAAGCTAGCAAAGAGCAAAATGTAGTCTTCATTGGAAATAAACCTCCAATGAATTATGTCATGGCAGTCATAACAGCCTTCAATATGCGCGATACAGACGAAGTTGTCCTAAAAGCGCGAGGTCGCGCGATAAGTACAGCTGTTGACGTTGCCGAAATAACTCGCAATCGATTTGTCAAAGACGCCAAAGTGCATTCTATCGCCATCGGCACTGAAGAGATAACACCTAGAGAAGGCGGAAACCCTAGAAACGTTTCCACGATGGAAATTAACCTCCAAAAATAGGGAACACTTAGGAAAGAAGCCCGCCTACCTTGCCCCCATTTTTTATCCA
>CAYGBS010000034.1:11145-16070 GCA_964348215.1 uncultured Candidatus Bathyarchaeia archaeon | reverse complement strand
TACTTGCAGAACAAAATGACAGACAACTGCTGTATATTAAAGAAGCATAAAAAATAACACAATCCAAACCTTTTTATTTTTTATCCATTATAGGTTCGCCAAGCTATTTTGAAGCATCGGCTGAATGCCACAAAACTGAACGTTCCTCAGATAATTAGAGACCTGCACCGACTAGTCAATTCAAGAGATTGCAGAAGTGGACAGAAGATACTCTTTGCTCCATAAGGAGGGAAACTTCACGAAGAACAAGAGCAAGGAGCTGCTTGAAAAAGCTGAAAAACCCATATCCTCAAACTAAGTATTCTTCGGCATCGTTCCTACATTACGCTTATTCAGCAGATCCGCTTTCTTTACTCTGGGGCGACGCTGTGCAAGTTTGTTCTTCCGGAGGTCTTTTCGATTTGACGTGTTCAACAAAGGAAATACCGCAGGATTTTGATTAAGCATCTTGAGAATCCAGAGAGTTGTTATACACATTACGGGTTGAAGTAAACTTAGTTTGTTGGTTTTATCATTGTTTAATTCATGGTGTTGTCAAGTAAGGGTTGAACGGAATGAAGTTAGCTTTGTGCATTTATAGCCTCTTACTGAATTATAAATGTCCGTCTCTGAATACCCAAAAGGGCTGAGAATATTTGAGGCAGCCGAATACAAGAGGAGAAGATATTTTTTAACATCTGAATTTGCATCTTCTTCAATTAGCTCTCGTGCTCTAACTCTTCGTTCATGGCGTTTATGTTCTGCACTCTTGAAGAGAAAGCTTACACTGTTTCCAGCAGAAACCTCAACTCCTTCTTTTAAGAGCTGTTCAGCTGCAATCACATGGCTGGCTTTCTGTTTGTAGTCTTCTATGTTTTTAGAAAGATGTCGAGTGAGAATCAGATCCCAGATTGACACATTTCCATCCAAGAGCTTTTTTCTATGCTTTTTGACAACTTTCAAGGCGTCAGGAATTTTTTCCATGAAAGCTTCGGAATCATTAGCTGTAGCTAACACTTTAATCATTTCCATCTGAGCGTCATAAACAAATTTCGGTGTGTCCCTTCTTCGAATCTCTAAGCCTCTGACTTTGATTGTACCATCCTCTTTAACGCCATAATAGCGGTTCAGCACGGCAACATTGGGATGAATTCTAGAAGGGAGAAAGACTATCCACTTGTAAAGACCCTTAAAATTTAAGGGCACGCCGATCTCGTCGCTTATCTCTTTGCATAAACTTACGTAGTTCTGTGCTGTAGCATTCATCCTTCTAAGCCACAGGGAGTCAACGATGCCGTGAATTACGCTGAAACCTCTTCTCTCAGCAATTCTAGCAGTTCTTAGAAAAGCTTCTCTTCCAAAGGCACAGACACCAATATGGCCATCAACCGTGCCAAACTTAGAATTTCTATACCCTAGATAGCCAAAGCACGTCACCAGAATCCATTTTAAAGCATCTTGACGGCTACCATAGACCTCTTTAAGCTGTTTATCGCTGACCTCTTTCTTCAACCGCTTGTAGCACAATCTTTTAGCAACTATGAATCTCAAGACCTTCGGAACAATTCCAACGCGCTTCTCACAGATAGGATAGCCAAGCTCAGGAACCCGCAAGTTCGAGTCTTGACAACAGTTACATAGAACAGTTTCAGCTGATATGTTGTACTTAGCCATCAGAGAGGGATACATTGAAGAGAAATCCACTTCACCAACATGGTCATGGATGCCCATTCTGGGTTCGTAAACAAAGCCTCCACGATCACCAATAAGAAGTTTATAAGCAGACTTGAAGGCCTCTGGGATACGCTTATTTCTCGGAATTAAAAAATCATCTTTTACAGCTTGACAAAACTGAAGAGACGACATACTTGAACCTATAGAAGAACGGGAAGCTTTGTGCAAAGGTACTCTACAAGTTCGGGCAATTTCAATTAGTCCGTCAAGTCCACATTCTCTTAGTATGAAGGTGTTATTCATGTCGATGTGAACTCTTCCATAAAGCCGCCTCATCGGAGCCCGATAGTAGGTTCTGCCATAGGAAAAGAATGTTGTTCCACGTCTACGCTTGGCAACAAGAGGTATATTCTCTCTACTTAGAACGAGTTTGTCTAGAACATTATTGATCAGAGCTCTCCTTGCAAGATAAGGCAACACATGTAAGTCTCCACCTTTAGTCAATATTATGTCGGGGTCAAGTTCTTTAACTACCTTTATGAACTGTAACAGTTTCTTTTTCTCATCGCCAGTGTCGATAACCATCATTTCGCCGTCTTGAGAAACAATTATATCCTCTAATGTGTCGTTCAACTTCGCTATCTTTTCTTTCTTGGCGATATCCACATGGATTTTTATTATTCGAAAAGGCGGAATATGGTAATCAACATCTTCCACAGAGTCTAAAAGGTTGTATCTTATCCTGTGTTTTTCAACCTCGATTTCGACAAGTGCTAGTGGAAAGATATCACGGTCGTAGAGATATGTTTGAGCGCTTTTCAAGTCACAGTTATGCACTTCATAGCGTAGATATTTGCCAGTTTCTAGCACTTTTCGTATAAAGAAGGAAGTTCTTCGACAGTCCTTCAATGAAACCTCTAAAACCTTCGACTTCTCCGCGTCAGTTGGACTAGCATACTTGTAAACGAAGTTAAATGAAGCCACCGACCTATTTGTGAAAAGACGGGTAAGCAGTCCTTCCAAATCCTTTTCTCTACTGGAGATGTAGACTTTCGGATTAAACTCGTCTACCAAACGGATTCTTTCACCATTCTCAGTAATTACCCAGATAGCCATCTGTCCAAACGAAGAGGGATACAGGTCAAGTATCCAGCCTTTCACATGCCTAAGGTTGGCTGGGTTACTTTCTGAGTGCATCTACCTTTTTCTCTAATTTGCTCAAGATTCTCTGCTGGTTTAGAAGAATCGACATGACCATAGACTCAAATATTACTGGACGCGTTGCATTGCTTCCTGCTGACGCAAAGTTTCTACAAGCATCCGTCATCTGGTCGAAAGCTGCTCTGTCCTTTTTCCGTAGAGCCTTTGCAAATCCACTCCATTTCTGCAGTTCTCTATCTAAAGCTATGCGGTACGATGCCACGGTTTTTCCCATATTCAAGCCTCCATAAATTTTGTGAGTGTAAGATTTTCTGAAGGAAGACTGGCACTTCCCAAGCTGAAGAAAGGATGCTTCTTTAAGACAAACTGTTGGCCATTTTTGGAGGTGTCTACTGAGACTACAACGTTAGCGCGTCCACATATAACTGCTTTAAAGAAGATATTGCGCTTTGACGGATCGTGGGGAAGATAAGTTGCAACAACTATCACTCGGTTTTCTTCAGCAAATTTTGAGAGATAGATAGTTAATTGGTTAAAAACGTCTCTTGCTTCTTTCTTGGGCACCTCACTATCTAGATATAACCCTGCAATATCTGATACTATTACAAGTTTTGAGTTATATTTCTCAACTGCATACTGTAATTTGTCAAGAATTAAAGAGGTCATCTGATAGGCTGTAAAAGCTCTTGAGATGAAAATCCGTTCCAAGACTTCTGTTGGATCAAGCTCATGAAGTTGAGCAATAAAAGAAACATCGTATAGTCTGAAAGTGTTGCCACCGTCAACGAAAATCACATTTGTTTCCAAGCCTCCAAGTTGATATGGAAGCTGTGCTCTGATGCAGAGAAACAGTGAAAGAGGCAAGGCAGTAGACGAGCCTTGAAGTACGGCAAAGCTGCCTAAGGTGAAACCTGGAGACAGGTCATCTATATTCTCAATATTGAATGATAGACGTAGTTGAGAGGGAATGCTCTTTACCACTGTCCTTGGTGACAAAATGCTCCTTTCTCCTGATGTTGGGGGTTAGAAAAAAGATGTTTCAAGTATCATAAGGGTTTAGTAGAATAATATACTAGAAGAGGAGACACAGTGAAGCGGAAGTAAAAACAGCGATGAATATTAATTTGCCCAGAAGTGAAAGTAACAAGAGGATAAAGATTGACAGAGTATCTGATTGGAACGGGAGGTTGGGCTTACTTCAAAGCCCCAAACCAACCCTCATTGAAGGCCTACTCTGAACACTTCAACTTCGTAGAAGTAAACTATACATTCTACCAGTATCCTTACATTAGAATGGCTCAGAGATGGCGACGTACAGTACCCAAAGATTTTACATTTACAATTAGATGTCACCAAGATCTAACCCATAAAATTGGCTTAAAACCTGTTGACGAAGCCTATTCGATCTTCAGCAAAATGATAGGTATCTGCAGAGTGCTAGACGCTCCTATTCTACATTTGATGACTCCTAAGAGCTACACCTTTGACGAAGCAAAGATAAGTCAAGCAGAAGACTTTTTTTCTTCTGTTTATCCTAAGGGAGTCCGTCTTGCTTGGGAAATTAGAAGCCCAATTAACCCAGAGATTATCGCTCTGATGCAAGACCTCCAAATTCTTCATTCAGTTGACCTGTCAAGTGAAGAACCTGCATACGAATCTAACACTGTTTACGCAAGAATGTTTGGCAAAGGAAAGCACAATATTTACCAATTCACAGATGAAGAACTCCGAGAAATTGATCGAAAAATACTCAAAGCAGAGGCCGGAAAGGCACTCGTAACATTTCATGGTATAAGGATGGGTAGTGATGCGTTGAGGTTCAAAGGATATAAGGAAACTGGGACGTTCATCCCTGTTACAGCATATACGGGAGTTGACTCAGCAAAGGCGGTTCTTCAGGAAGATGGAAGATTCCCATCCACAAAGGCGGAGCTACTTGAACATCAAGGCTGGAAAGTGATTGATCTTGCACACGACAGAAGAGTTCATCTCTATGATGTGCTGTCTAAGATACCTGAAAAGACTTACAATAGTGTTGAGCAGGTAACTAAGGAGCTGAGGGTTTTCCTATGAGGCGAGACAATATTCTGCTTGGCACTTCTGGATGGAGC
>CAYGBS010000034.1:0-11135 GCA_964348215.1 uncultured Candidatus Bathyarchaeia archaeon | reverse complement strand
AGAAAAGGTGAAAAGCATAAGCTCAGAGCTTACTCAAGAGTCTTCCATACCGTGGAGATTGACTCAACATGGTACCGTTTTCCTTCAAAAGGAGCCGTCATGGGATGGCTCCGCTATTCGCCCTCAAACTTCGTGTTCACAGCTAAGCTTCCGAAGGTGATTACTCATGAGAAGAAGCTTGGTCTTGAAGATGACGTGCAGGCTGATGTAAATTCCTTCCTGAAACTTATGCAACCTTTGCAATTAAACGGTAAACTCGGATGTTTATTAATCCAGCTTCCACCTAGCTACGAGTACAACCCTGAAAACTTAGAATCGTTTTTTGAGATGCTTTCTCCTCAGTTCAAATTCGCTGTTGAGTTCAGGAACCTTTCTTGGATGAGAGAGGAAACTTGGCAACTACTAAGAAGGTACAATGTTGCGTATACCAATGTTGACGAGCCGCTCTTGCCGCCCGAAGTCCACATCACTGCTGACTTCACTTACCTCCGATGGCATGGCAGAGGAAGAAAGCCTTGGTTTAACTATCTGTACAAGGAAGAAGAGCTTGAACCTTGGATTCCTAAGGTGTTAGATGCTTCGAAACAGGTCAAGCAGGTCTATGGATATTTTAATAACCACTTCCACGGATATGCACCTGAAAACTGTCTTAGCTTGATAGAAAGGCTGATGTCACTGACGCCATCACAACAAGAAGTTAGAAAAAGGATGAAGAAGAAGCAGGTAGGTCTCACAGGTTTCTTCGAGAATTAATAATTCTGTCCGAGCAATTAGCTTCATCTCTCCGTAAATTGCACCTAGTCAAGAATTAACTTTGTGCATCAGGAGAGATAGAAGAGTGTGAAATGCTATACGCTTGATGGATTGCAGGAGAAGATGTTTCGCCACTTTTTCTTTTTGGCAAGCTCTTCTAATGCCTTTCTGTAGATTTCGATTTGAAGTATTCCTCCATCTCTATCCACAGTCAACTCTTGGCCTTCGTATTCTTTTGCTGTATCTAGTATTTTCTTTGCCAATTCTTCTGCAAGTTCTTCCATGGTTTCTGAACTTATTTCGACAAGCTCGTTTTTCTTCCCTTTCGCATATTCAATTGCACTGAGCATGCCTTTTAGGAGTTGAATTTTGCGGGGAATGAAGCGTCTCTTTAATTTGAGGGAGAGTTGTTCCCAGTCTTCTATGAACAAGGCTGCTTGAGGCTTGTAGTATTTCTCAAGGATACCATGTTTCCCGGGTTTTATTTTTTCGATTTTGATGAGCGTCGCGCTCTGCAGGATTTTCAAGTGATGCCAGACTGAGGGCTTTGCCAAGGAGAGTTTTTTGGCTAGTTGCGTTTCGGTCATTGGTCTCATGCTAGTTAACCTTAGTATCTCCCTTCTAACAGGATCAGCGAGCATTCGAATGACCCTGGGATCATGGATTATCTTTACGGCTTGCATAAGCATCAAGCATGCCAAATGCATCTGTGTAACTACTTTAATTGGTTATATAAACCTTATCGGTTAGATAATCATAACCCTTTTATACCTAGCTCCCATAATAGAATTGCGGTGAGAAAATTACGCTTTCACGGTGGTGATTAAATGAGTACTAAAAAGGATGAATCCAGAAAAGGTGAACCTAGGATGAATGCTTCCAGTTCCGAAGGAAGGAGAATAAGCACTTTTGGATCAAAGATGTATCTCGAATCGGCCAAAGCAGTGAGGGAAGTCGGTGCACGTGTAGTTCTTTCCGTGGGAGCAGCAATACTGATCTGGCTGTTTGGGACGCTAGTTTTCATACCCATCGCAGAAGGAATGCAACAAGTGTTTTTCGGATACCCAGTGGATGCTATCGTTAGCTTTATCTTCGTTGTAGCGCTAGCTATAATCATCTTCAGCGTTTTTGTTGATGTTCGCAGGTTAACTGGCGGGTTGGCAGGAGTATTAGCTTACCATTTTGGCAAAGCAAGCGGCGAAGTAAACACAGAATCCTACAATCATTATAGAACTGCTTTAGACGGACTGATATATGTATTTGTGGTTGTTCTGGCATACCTGTTGTTCGCCCACTATCTGGCTCAAATTCATGCTGCTATACCGGCCATACTGCTGGTTCTCATAGTAATTTGGTCAATCTTCGCACTTTGGAGAAGTGCTCGGGCGATCGCGGCAGAAATCGGCAAATATACTAGGAAGATGGCCGACGAGTTAGAGAAATTGGGCAAGTGACCGCTTTAACCAATTCAAGCATCTTTAGATCTTAGATTCCACCTTTTTCTGGCCATTTACATAGGCCGTGAAATCACAGAAATCAGGGTCTTCCACATGTCGAATAATGAAAAGGAAATAGAGAGAGCAGTTAGTCTACTGAGATCAGATGGACAAGAGACTATGAAAATTCTGGTTGCTGCTCTCTTGATCTGGCTTTTCGGTGTTCTAGTGTTTATTCCCTTAGCTGAATCCATAAATTGGTTCACCAAGACATTTGTTTCCTTAATCTTCTTCTTGGGGTTTAGCTTCATAATCTTAAGGATTCTACCTGGTGCAAAGAAGCTAATTGACGTGTTTGCCGTTTTTCCTGCGAAAAAATACGGCGTTGAAAGAGGTTTAAGCCCCGAAAAAGCGTTGACATTGTTTAGGTATGTATTCTACATTATTTGCTCTTTGATTCTATACGGGCTTTATTCTCCGTTCTTAGGTAGTTTTCATCCAGCAGTAAATGGCATTGTCTTAATATTGGTTCTAGTTTTGATTTTCTTCTTGTTGCTGAGGGTCTTTTCGATTCTAGTGCCTAGACTCTTAGAGTCGCTTGTGAAATCCTAAATCTGGGACAGCGAGGAGATAACTTGCTCTTGCAAGCGCACTTAAAATGTCTGACCACGCCGGCCGTCAACACCCTCAGCGTTAATAATCTACGCAAGTAATTTTGATTGGTGGTTGTGTGGGAGTTAATCTACGGCTTCTAGGAATGCAGTCAATTCCATGTCTTGCGGAGAAGATCGGGATAAAGGTGAATTTTCCAAACAATGTACTATGTGAGTCATTGCATGTAGAGGATTTTCAGAGATACATGAACGATTGCGCGAGAGTTCTCGATTCATTCTTCACTGATTTCGGCATTTCATGGTGGGACATATATACACACTCAGATATCGGCAGAGAGCGACTAGAAATAGCAAGGGAAATGCAGCTGAAGACGGATGATTTTGTTCTTGACATTGGCTGTGGAAGAGGCTATTTCTCAATTGCAGCTGCAAAGTTTGCTGGGTCTGTGATCGGCGTGGATTTGATGGATGGCGGTGGACGTCATGACTGGTGGAAGAACTTCTCAGCTTCGATGCAGGAACTGCACTTGCACCATAAAGTTTCAGGTGTCAAGTCCAGTGCTAAGCAATTGCCCTTCAGATCAAATTCTTTTGATGTAGCTGCTGCAGTTCACTCAATTCGAAACTTTCAAGACCACTTGACAATTGAAGCAACTATCGAGGAGATGAAGAGGGTGGTTAGAGATGATGGAAGCGTGTGTGTAGTTGAGAGTCTTCCCCTTGCACGAACAGAAGCTCAAGAGGCTCACCTGCAGATGTTCAACTGCAAAGTGAAGTATACCTCCGGAGAACTTGATTTCCCCGCAAAGAACGAGATGCTGGGGATTTTTGAAGAAGCTGAGTTCAAGAAAACCGCAGTTAAGGAACTGGATTACAACCTGAGTGCAGCACCACCACTTTTCTGCATAGACTACTATCTTCCGTCTTTGCCTGAAGATGAAAGAGAAGAAGCTAAAGCGGCATATAATCATGCAATTGAGATGATTGAGAAGTGGGGTGAAGTTTCGCCTCCAGCGTTGTTTCTAAAAGGAATTGTTTGACTATCTGCCTTTTTCAAGAACGAAATATCAACGGGCTTGTGCACATATGCACATACGCATCATTGTTTCTTGCCAATATACTCGGCTGTGAGTAGAGCGCTTCCGAGTTGAACTCTGACCAGATTTCTTATCGGTATGGCCTTATAGGTCAAATCTCTCTCAAGCTCTTGATTCCGTTTTGTGATTTGTTCGAGAACCTCCTGCTCAACTCTTTTGTTGCCTGTGTCTTTCACGCAGCGATAGAGCATGCCTAAGGACAAAAGGTCGTAGAATCTGCTGACAATACATGAATCCAGCTTTTCAGCCACTGTTGCTTTTCGTCCAAGTTTTGGGTCGGTTTTCGCCCAATGTTTCCTTGCTCTTATAACATCTGGAAAGCGTTTCAGGGAATCTTCAATAGCATCTATGAACGGCTTCTTGTCCTTGTAGTTTTTTAGGTTTGATTTCAGTTTTGAATACTTTTCCTTGACGAAGTTGTGGCGTTCCTCTGCGTGCTCTATGCTGCATTGAACTGCCTCTCTTCTTATCATGTCGGATTCAGAGGTGTCTTCGATTCTCGAATCGTAATAATATGGCATTTCACAGACTAGCGTGAAACTTCCTCCAACTCTTCTGGCGTAGTCGTCGCTGCTCGTTCCGTAGTTGATTATCTTCCCAGGGTCTTTCTTTGTATGTTTTTTCAAGAATTCATATCTTTCTGTTGAAGTTGGCATTTTGAAGATGGCTTCGCTTAGTTTCTTCATGTAAGGTGTTTCCGGCTCTCCTAGATGCAGAGGCAATTGCTCTCTTTTGGCGAGATTCTGGAGTTTTGAGTATATCGGTTTGCAGGGTGAAGAGACGTAGAAGTAGACTCCGCCGAAACCAGAATTGTGAAGGCTGTACATGAACTGTGGTTTTGTGTTTTCCATAATCTTCATTAGAGCTTGGGTTTCTGGAATCGGCTCGTCCCAAAGAAGGGTTTTGTACTTAACGGGGAATGTCCATTCAATTTGCTGGTATCCTGGTGGTCTATAATAGTTCAAAGCATAGTTAAGTAGGGTGAAGGGCCCTTTGAACCAGCTTTCATTCAATCTTGCCCCGTCTGGATCTGCACACTTGACTATATACCATGTATAGTTTAGCTCGTTCAATGATCTATCTTCAGCGAGTCTCCATGACAGATATTCAAGTGTCATACTTCCAATCGGTTCATTTGGATGTGGAAAACCGAAGAGAAGTGCGGTTCTTCGCCCCTTGCCGATTCTTAACGCCTTTATCTTCTCTCCTTTCCGAGACTTGCCAATCTCAAGAATCTTCACTTTTTTCGGATGCTTCCGAACCAGCTTTTCAGAGCTTGCATTCAACTCGTCAACTGTGAAGAATGTATTGTAGTCAGGAATGTCTCTTACAATGCTTTCAAACATATGGTCTTACCAGTTAGGAATACTAGGCATACAGGATAAAGAATTGTCGATAGGTTCGTTACTTGTAGGATTGCGGCTTAATCTTGATTTGATATTGATCTCTTGAAGAACACTCTGCGTCCGCATCAAACCATGCACAATGGGAAGATAAACCTTGATTTCCCCGAAAAGCTAATTGTTTCATATTCTATATGGTCAAGTAGCCTGAAAAGGCTTGAAGGTTTGGATCATCGTTAGGTAGGTGAAGCGTGTTTGAAGGCGCATGTCATCTGCAGCAAGTGTAGGAAGAAGTTTCCAGAAGGCAAGGTCTTGAATACATGTCCAAAGTGTGGTGGGGCGCTCCTGTTCCAGTACGACTTGGCTCGGATTAAAGAAAGGCTTTCCAAAGAAGTTTTTGATGAAAGGGAAGACACTTTTTGGAGCTTCATTGAGCTGCTTCCAATATCCTCGTCTGATGCTATTGTGTCCTTGGGCGAACCCTATACCCCAGTGCTCCGATTCTCACCAGACCACTGCACAAACTACGGAGAGGTCTACCTCAAAGATGATGGAAGGCTTCCAACGGGGACATTTAAAGCTCGAGGAATGGCAGTAGCAGTTTCCAAGCTTAGAGAGCTCGGTGTGAAACGTATTGCCGTTCCATCCGCAGGGAACGCTGCTGCCGCGTTAGCTGCTTATGGGGCAAGAGCGGGGTTGCACACTTTTGCTTTTATGCCTAGAGATACGTCTCAGTTCATACAGAAGGAGTGTTTGCTTGCTGGAGCAAAGGTGTATCTTGTAGACGGGCTGATTAACCGTGCGGCAGAGATTGTCAAAAAACTGAAGGGAAGATACCGTTGGTTTGACATTTCAACCAACAAACAGCCATATCGGGTTGAAGGTTGCAAAACGATGGCTTTTGAGATCGCTGAGCAGTTTGGGTGGATTCCGCCGGATCATATAGTTTTTCCAACAGGCGGCGGAGAAGGAATTATTGGCTTATGGAAGGGGTTTGGTGAATTATACGAACTCGGCTGGGTTGACAAAATACCGCGTTTAACCATCATCCAGTCTTCAGGATGTGCCCCACTAGTCAAAGCATATAACGAAAACCAATTAGAAGTGCAAGAACCCTGCAAAAACGCTAGGACAATCGCTACAGGTTTGAGAGTTCCCAATCCTTATGCTAGCTACCTCGTACTGCAAGCGATAAACGAAACAAGAGGCGCCGCTGTGGCGGTTGAAGATGCAGATATCGTCTCCTCGATGAAGGCCTTCTTCAAGAAAGGCATATATGCCTGTCCAGAAGCTGCTTCCACACTTGCTGGCTTAGAAAAGCTAATAGATGAAAGTACTGTCAATCAAGATGACGTTATACTTCTATATCTGACAGGCACAGCAATGAAATATTTCGATATTATACCGGTTGGATCAATGCCGGCGCGCATAAAGGGGGCTGAGGAGAGCTTGAAGAATGAGAAAGAGCTGGACATATGAACGGCGCTTTTCGTTTGTGTTGATCTTTTTCATTTTCTCAGGTTTGTGACTGCGACTCTTGAAAGCCACTGGGCATCAAGCTGTTCTTTTGCTTCTTGCAGGATATTTATGATGTCTTGTAGGTCACCGCATGGCAACGAGAATTTTAAATCTGAATGGCCAGAATAAGGCTTTCGTCTAATCACAATCTTAGCATTACTGTAGTTTGTGAGAAATACTTCAAGTTGACCATAAATGGCGCCAGCTTTTCCACCTATTAAGCCACGGGCTAAAGGAATTGTCCTTGACTTTCCCATTGTAGAAACATCCTTGTTTAACTATCTGTGGGCGGGATAACTTAAATCTTACGATTTGACAATTTGAATAATGACGAATATCTTCACCGCTACAGACAAGCTACTTCTTTACGACAAGCACGTCGCAGGGTGCCTTATCTACCACCTGCTTTGAAACACTTCCCAGTAGGAAAGCAGCTGCACTTCCTAGACCTCTGCTGCCGACTACTATCAGGTCGAAGCTTTCATGTTCGGCCATGCTGACCAGAGCTCTTGAAGGGTTTGAACCGAGGATTGCTGCCAAACTGCAATCGATCTTTTCTCTTTCCAGAAGTTGCTTGGCCTTCAGCTGTATCTGTGTTGTTTCGTCTCTCTTTCCCTTCTTGTGGACAGTTATGATTCTAACGTGTCCTGAGAATTTTTTTGCAATGTTGATAGCTTCAATAAGTGCCCATGTGGAGTGGTCTGAACCATCAATTCCCACTAGGATTTTCATTTTTTCCTTCAAACACATCTACCAGCTATCAATTCGCGTGTAAAACCTACTAGTCCCTTTAGCCTTTTAAGTTCTCAGCTGGGTGAA
The DNA here is from genome assembly GCA_964348215.1 of uncultured Candidatus Bathyarchaeia archaeon. Classification (GTDB taxonomy): domain Archaea; phylum Thermoproteota; class Bathyarchaeia; order Bathyarchaeales; family SOJC01; genus CAYGBS01. The sequence goes on along the minus strand of CAYGBS010000034.1, from coordinate 3,555 downwards.
ATGCTTCGTGAACCTGCGTCCATAAGCTCAGGATTCTTTCTTATACCTCTGGCAAGAACTGGTGGGAAGACAAGGGTAGTTATTATGCTCATCGCCACTAGAGCGGAATAGATCTCTAGAGGAATTAAGCCGTACTGTACTGCAATCAGTGCTATAACCAACTCTGCTGCTCCTCTCGAATTCATTGCCCAACCCATATAGTAGAGCTGTTTCAGGTTCAGACTGGAAAGCGGTTTCACTATTAGAGTTCCTATCATTTTTCCAAGGAACGCAATTAACACTGTAGCTATAATCAGTGTAGTGCTGGAAAGGAAGGTGCTGAGATCAAATCTTAATCCAACGTTGACAAAGAAGAAAGGAACAACAAAACCCAGAGCAACAAGCTTAATTGTGTGGATTAGCTCGCTTTGGTGTTTTCTGCTGATGCCTTTCATTGAAAGTTGCAGTAGAAAACCACCTACAATGGCGCCAATTAGATAGCCCACATTCAGAGATTCGGAAAGAGCCGCAAGAACGAGAATGAATATCATTACTATGGAGAAGAGCTCAGTCTCCTCGCCCGGCAGTTTATCTAAATAGTGGAGTGTTTTCGAGATTGCCTTAAACGATACGAATGCTATTACTATGAAAATCGCAATCTCCGCTGGGACCATAGCTAACTCAAATAAGCTTCCTCCCTTAGCCAAGATTACTACGAGGGATAGAAATAGAACCTCAAAGACATTATCGATAGCACCGGCTGCAAGCATTACAGCGCCCAATCGAGTGTTTAGACTGTTTAGATCCATGAGAACTCTTACCTTGGTTCCCTCTGAAGTGACCATCATAGCTCCTCCGAAGATCAGCGCCGTCAAGAGGCCATATTCAGGGAAGACCCCCATAACGAAGACAAAGCCGAGCGTGAATGGAACGATTGCAGAGCTCATGGACACGAGAATTGAATCTCTCGAAGTCTCTTTCACCTTGTCAATATCAATTTCCAAACCAGCCAAGAAAAGGAGGAGTAATATTCCAAGCGTTGCCAAGAAGTCAATTATCAAGAAAGCCTGTGCATCACCGAAAAAGAGCTCTTCGAAGAGGGGAATCCCGAACAATATTCCTGCGAGAATCTGGCCGACCACCGATGGCAAGCCAGTTCTCTTGAAGAGTTCACCCAATACGAAAGCGACAATCAAGATTATGGGCACTATTGCTAATATCTGCACTGCCAATTCACCTGAAAAGCTTCGATCTGCGGGATTTCTCTGAAGTCACAAGTATGAGATCGTGTTTCGTTCCAGCTTACCTCTATTTGAATGTTCACAGAATCAAAAGAGCTCGTCTATAAACTTTTCCTCGCAGATGGCGATCATTGTTGAAATAAGGCTTGACAAAGAACCATTATCTATGCTGGAATAAGAGTATAGTCAAATCTCTCTTTTAGTGCCAACTTGCTACTGAGGAACGGAGGTGCTGTCCCGAAGGATCATTCGATTATTGTATTGTTGATCACATCGTATTCTAGTAGCAGATAGGAGTTTTCGAGTTGTTTGCACGCTTTCAGTTTTAGGGCTTTTAGCAGGTGCAGCTGAGATTCATCTGTCAGAGAAAAGCTGTCTACTAACGAAGATGTTTCCTTTCCTCCAACAATCAAAGGCGCAACCACGACTTTCACGTGGTCAACTAAACCGCTTCGGAAGAATACCGCGTTCAGGGTGCCGCCGGATTCGATGGTTATCCGTTCTAGCTTATGATGCTTCTTCAATTTCGTCAACAAGTCGGCAAAATCTACGTCAGTTTCATAGTATATTATCTCAATGTTATCGTGTTCGCTTTCCAGTTCAAATGCAGGGTGCTTTGAATTGTTTGTCACAATGAACAGCTTTTCAAGCCAGTTACACAGGTACTCAATTCCCTTCTTGTTTAGATGCGGCTTTCGATCTATGACCACGATCTTCAACGGCTCTTTTTCCGGCATGTCTTTCTTGTTATTAAATCCCACTTTTTCCAACACACGGCCAGAGTTCAAGTAGTTAGGCCCCAACGACTGCTCTACTTCGTAGTACTGTGCAAACCCTTCCTTAACACCTACAATTCTCTTCCAATCCTCAGAATCCAGATTATCAGTTGATCCAGTGGTAATCTTCCCATCCAAGGAGATGACCAAACATAAGGTTGTTTCTGCTCGTTCAGACATTTGATTCACTTCTAAGAATTCATGTCATTGACAAAACAATTGTAGACAATGGAAAAAACCTTTCCATGGCACAATTGTACTCAATGAGTGGGGCTTCTCCTGTTATGTAGTTTAGTCGAACAGTTGAGTAGTAATGTTTATTAAGATTTGCGATACGCTAATGCAGGTCTTGAAGGCGGATGATAAGATGAGAAAACGATTGGACGCAATTCCAGCCAAAAATAAGTATGACACAAATAATGAGACTTTGCGACATCATTTCTTTATAGGTGACTTTGCAATTCCCAAGAGACCATGCTAGTTGTAAAACTTGGAAACATCTGCTCCCTTTTTTCTTGTCTTCTCGTTCATGTTTGTAAAGGACCAAACTTGTAGCATTGAGTCTTCTACACCTCGCGTGTAAGGAACACTATGCCTGAGAAAGAGAAGTTTCTGGCAAAGGAAGAATTTGAGCTCTTGGAGTCTTTATTTAACTGTGAATCGTAGACTTGGTTGGCTTGCTTGGATGTGTGAGAGTTGGATGAAAGAGGTTTCATAGAGTTTATGAGAAAGAGCAAGAAGTCTGAACGCGCTGTGAAACGATATGTCAGCTATATGAAAGCATTTGAGGATTATTTGCTGAACCGAGGTAAGGGCATTGAACAGGCAGCTCCTGATGATGTTAGAGATTTCGTGGATTGGGGAAGACGAGAGTCCAGGAAGGTTCCTCAATACTTGTGGGCAATTTGCACTTACTACGAGTACAGGCTCAATGAGCTAATGTTTAACACGACCAGAGAGTTGATCGGGATGTTATACATGGAGACGTACAAGCTGAAAAACTTTATAGGAGTCAAAACTGAGATTGTGGAGAAACTTGCTTCAAAAGGAATCAAGACTGCGAAGCAGATGCTTGATGCTGGAAAGACCAAAACCGGAAGAGAGAAGCTGGCATTAGAAACAGGAGTACCAGTTGAACACATATTAGAACTGGTGAAGCTGTCAAACCTAGCTCGAATACCCGGCGTTAAGCAGGTTCGCGCAAGACTCTATCATGATGCTGGTCTGGACACCTTGAAGAAGATAGCAGATTGGAATCCTGAAGAGATGAGAGAGATGCTCAAGGAGTTCATCAAAAAGAATAATTTTGACGGCATTGCCCCATTACCTAAGGAAGCAGCTATGACTGTTACACTTGCTAGACACTTGCCAAAAATACTTGAATATTGAGGTGCATTAATACCAGCACACATGAACATAGGAGATTTCGACATGCGAGTAGAAGATTTGTATTCTGAGGTCGTCAGGCAACTGGAGAAGAGAGCTGATGTCGAAGTCGCGTCAAAGAAAGTTGCAAAGGCAAAGTATTTCGGAGTAGATGTCAATTCTTACGGGCTAAG
>CAYGBS010000033.1:16262-16489 GCA_964348215.1 uncultured Candidatus Bathyarchaeia archaeon | reverse complement strand
CGACATAAAAGAACGACTCATCTTTATCTTTTAGCCCAAATGATCTCTATCTGGTATAATACGATTTTGCTAGAAATATCGATTGTTGCTTGGTCTTTCTGAGCGAGGGTTGCTGAGTGGGCAGCAACGGTGAACTAGGTTCTGATATTACTCAACTTCAAGTTTAAGGGTCTACTGAATTGTTGAAATGCCAAACGAGATCAGGAACGGTAAAAAGAAGGCTCTTA
>CAYGBS010000033.1:7376-16252 GCA_964348215.1 uncultured Candidatus Bathyarchaeia archaeon | reverse complement strand
AGTTTTCGCTTTGGCTTGCACACGCAGTGTTATGAGACTACCATCCTATTCATGTCTCCTGCATTTTGTTTGTTGATGTATGAAAATTAACCTTTTGGCACACTCTTCTACTAGTACGTTTGTTTACGAATACAATAAAAGCTCGAATGAACATAGGTCTAGTGAAGGTTTGGAATTGAAGCTGAATCGCACTTTGCTCAGCCTCCTCTTCGTAATGACTCTGGTTTCTTTTTTCTCAAGCGCAGTATCACCTTGGCCTTCTAACTAAGGCAGGGCTGATTTCAGCATTCCGGGATGGACGATATAAAAGATATTTCGAATCCCGTAAATTCGCCAAGGAAGAAGTGAGGATAATTTCTCTCTTGGGACATCGAACTGCAAAAAAGAATCCTTTTGACATTACTGGGAAAGCGGCAAGCAACACATAGTGAGCTAGCTTCGAATCTCTCTATGTCTTCTCAAGGTTCGACTTGGCAGATTCAACGTTTAGGGAAATTCGGGCTCGTCAACAAGGAAAAAGATGGTATGAAAACTGTTTATTTTCTCGATGAGGAAATTCTTTTGATAATAGATCGATGTGTCGGTCTACTCGAAAATAGCATTGTGCATCCTCCATCCACACTTACACTCAGTTAGGTCTTGACCTTTATGGAGAAATTTCTGCAGAGAAAAACACTGAAGATATCTCCAGTTCTCTTGAACAACATGGTTCAGCATCTTCAAGTTTTTTGATTGCAGAGCATTGTCAATTCAGATGGAAAACCTTGAACTCTCATGCGATCTCAGAGAAAGAGAATTGAAGAAGCTAAGAGGCTAGAGGTATATATGTAAGCTTTTTCGACCTAGACTTAAGCTACCCCCTACTGACCAGCAACGTTGTCCAGCCTTATAGGAAATACCGATTCTGAAGACACAAATATTATAAAACCATAACAGGACAATAGATTATATATTCAGAGAAAGTTTGAACGATAAGCAGATTCGCAGAGCTTTAGAACAGCGTAAAGGAGTTGCTCTTTTGTCGAGCTTGGGAAACTCAGGAAAACTGGAACCTCCTCGTAACAGGAAGCCCGAGGCTTCTAGGGGAAAAAATGTTCCGGAAGACCAGGCTTCTAAGATCTACTTAAAGGCAATGCCCCTTCGGAGGCTTTCAGACTTAGAAACAATAAAAGGTGAAGTCAAATCAGGGAATATTCTTATAATAAAGGTGACACCTTTGGCAACAAAGAGTATCAAAGAGATTAAGAACGCTGTAAACGAGTTATGCGAGTTTGTTAAGAGGGTTGACGGTGACATTGCCCGTTTGGGAGAAGAACGAATAGTTGTAACTCCATCTGGCGTGAGGATTTGGCGAGAAAAAACTGCTTCACCCCAAGAGCAGGTTCCTACCGCAGCCTAATGGTTTCCAAAGGCTCAGGAGCGACTGCGTTGACCTTAAATCTTCTTCTCAAGAAGTTTGAAACGCTCAAACACTTCGCTCTTTCACCGTGACAGACTATTATTTTCTCGGGTCTTGGCGTGACACGTCGAAGATAGTTGATAATCTGCCTTCTATCAGAGTGCCCTGAAAAGCCTTCAATAGATTCGACATGCAGTTTGACTTTGATGACTTCAATCTTCCCATGATCGTTCATGATTGGAGTTTCTTCTAACCCTTTTTGCACGCGGCTGCCCAAAGTTCCTTCTATCTGATAGCTGACGAACACGATCGTGTTGAGTTTGTTGGAGGCCAACCGCTGAAAATAGTCGACTACTGGGCCTCCTTCAAGCATACCAGCAGTTGCCATGATAATACTCGCTTCCCCCTCTACTATCTCATCTCGGGCGCTTGGATGTTCAACTATGGTGAAGTAGTCGGACTGAAAGGGATTAATTCCGTCGTGCAGAATACTATTTCGAACTTCTCTTGCTAGATATTCTGGATAGGCTGTGTGAATCGCCGTGGCTTCTGAAATCATGCCTTCAAGGAAAACTGGTGCTTCTTTCATTAACCCTCTTTTCATGTAACCATCGATAATCAGCATAATCTCTTGCGCTCTGCCAACAGCAGGCACTGGAATTATGACTTTTCCCCCACGTTCCAATGTCGCGTTTATTACCGACGAAAGCTTTTCCTCAGCAGCAATTCGCGATGGCATCACATCACGCGGTGCTCCATAAGTGCTTTCAGTTATTATTGTCTCCACTCTAGGGAATTCTCTGGCTGCGGCTTCAAGAAGTGTTGTTCTCGCATATTTGTAGTCACCCGTGTAAACCAGATTGTGCAAGCCTTCTCCAATATGCAAATGAACTACAGAGGAGCCCAAGATATGACCCGCATTATGCAAAGTCAAGCGAATATCAGGTGAAATATCCGTTACGGCACCGTAACGCAACGGCAACGTGTGAAGAACGGTTTCGCGGACATCTTTTTGGTCATAAGGTGCCATAAGGCCTTGTTTGGTCGCCACATCCAAATAGTCCAGTTGAAGCAGAGTCATGAGATTTGATGTTGGAGCAGAACAATAAACGGGTCCGTCGTAGCCATATTTGAATAGGAAGGGAAGAAAGCCGCAGTGATCAAGATGTGAATGGCTAATGATCACAGAGTCAAGTGCACTGATATCGAATTGCGGTACATCAAGCCGGGGGTAAGTGTCGAGGGGGTTTGTCGAGCCTGGATTAATGCCGCAGTCTAGAAGCACGCTGCTTTCTCTTGTCTGCAACAAAACTGCAGAGCGGCCGACCTCGCGGAATCCTCCCAGTGCTGAGATTCTCACGTCGCCAACCTCAAAAACCATAGGTCGAAATATTCTCTCACCTATGGTTCGCAATATTCTTTCCCGTTCCTTGCTTTCTGAGTGAAGATAGTGGCGCATGTGTGTGATGATTTTCGAGGGAATGGGAGAGCTTCTTAAGACCCTGGGGCGCCATCTTGTTTCTTTGATCACTTCTTGCAGAACCGCCCCGTTCTTTCCTATCACTAAACCCGGCTTTTTAGCATCGATTATCACTTCGCCGAGGCTTGGGTCAAAGTTTATGCTTGTGACTTCTGCTTCTTCTGGAACCACTTTTTCGATTATTGCCATCGTGTCTTTTTCTGGCTGTCTCACCGCGGGGTCTGATCTTACAACTATTCTCTTCCGAATCAAACCCACAATATCTGCAATTATGGAGCTTTGCTCAAATAGAATTTCTGGCCTTTTTGTGTAGACTGCTAGTGCAGGTCCTTCAAACTCTATTCTTGTGACTTCTGCTTTCTTGGGTATGTGTTGTAGGACTATCTGGGTTATTTCTGCTTTTCCCTTGTCTCCCGCTGTCACAATTTTCTCCTCGTTTCTGGCGCCGTCGCTTCTATGTTCTCTTTCTCCTCATCGCTTAGTTCATTGTAGCCTTCTTTACCGATGATTGCTACGTCAAAACTGTCTCCACTTGCTGTGTTCCTTTTCATAGCCGCCTTCACTGCATGTACTACGACTGGTAACAATTCCTTCGACGAAATCTGTTCGCGATATTTGTCTTCGAGAACCCCGTAAGCTACTGGAGATCCTGAGCCGGTTGCCACGCATTTTTCCTCTGTTAGACTTCCTAGGGGATCAAGTGAAAACACGTGAGAACCTGTGTCGTCTATTCCTCCGATGAGAACTTGAGCAATTAATGGAGCATAGCGAGATGAAAACAAAAGATTTGCGACTAGTCTAGAAGCGGCTTTTATGGGGATTGGTCTTCCATAGTTCATCCTGTATATTTGTGCATTTGCTTTCAGTATGTCCACAACTCTTTGAGCGTCTGCGACGCTACCTGATATTGTCATGGCGATGTGATTGTCGATTTTGTAGATTTTCTTCCCTCTCTTGTGCGCTATGAATGTTCCCATCGTCACGCGGGTGTCCGAGGACAAGATAACTCCATCGCTACAGACGATGCCTACTGTAGTGGTACCTTTAAGGACTAGTTGATTTGGTGTTTTACGCATTTCCATGTCACCTGGAAAATCGAAAATGCTCTTTGCGATTATCTTCCTAAGGAAGTTAGTCGTCATCTATACATTACCGACTAGTTTAAAAAGATTTCGAGACCATTACTAGAAGACGAAGATATCAACTGTCCTGCAGCAAAGGGATTCTCCTTGACTGCGAAACTTCATCAGATGCAACTCCCGAGAGAAGTAGTGGTCGGAAACGACACTTTAGGGCTAGTGATGTCGATCTGCAGGAAGCTGGGATTTTCAGAATCCGCTTTTGTAGTAACAGGTGTCAATACTTACAGAATTGCAGGACATAGAGTCGTCGACTTGCTTGAAGATTCTGGAATCGACGCCGATCACTTACTTGTGTCCTCCTCGACCATGAGAGAAGTGCGTGCCGCGGAAGCAAAAATAGAGGAAACAAGGCCTCAAGTAGTCCTAGGGGTGGGAGGGGGCACAAAAATAGATGTGGCAAAGCTTAGCGCTGCGCACAGGGGTGTCCCCTTCATAAGTGTTCCTACTACAGCGTCACATGACGGTATTGCAAGCCCCCTAGCGTCGATCAAAGGGCTAGAGAAGCCTTATTCTATCATGGCACAAGCTCCTATGGCGATAATCGCTGACACAAGCATTATCGTTGAATCTCCTCACAGTTTCACTGCAAGCGGATGCGGTGACGTAATCGCCAAATTCACTGCAGTTCGGGATTGGCATCTTGCTCATGAGGTGAAAAGAGAGTACTATGGTGAATACGCGGCGAGCTTGGCGCTTATGAGTGCAAAGCTTGTCGCGAGAAATGCTAACTCCATTAAACCTGGAAATGAGAAGGGAGTACGAGTTCTTCTAGAAGCGCTCATAAGCTGTGGTGTTGCCATGAGTATTGCAGGCAGCAGCAGGCCCAGTAGCGGTTCAGAACATCTGTTTAGTCATGCTTTAGACTTGGTCGCGACCGGGCATGGAATGCACGGGGAACAAGCAGGGGTTGGAACTGTAATGATGGCGTGTCTACATGAAATGAATTGGCGCCGTATCAAGTCGAAATTGGAAAAGGTTGGAGCCCCAACAAGCGCTAAGGAACTCGGCGTTGAACCCCAAGATATTATAAAATCCCTAGTAAAGGCAGGGAGCATCAGACCAGAGCGATATACGATCCTAGACCAGAAGAACTTGACTTACAATTCGGCTAAGATACTTGCAGACAGAACCGGGGTGATATAGATATGAAAGCTTCATTTTCCCCTTGGTTTTGCTGCAGTCTTCGCCTGTCTTTTCGTTTCTGATATCTCTTTAGGTTTTTCTGCTGCTCTAGGGCTTCTAAATGTCTCAACAAACTTTATATCTGCAATCTTTGGGAAGAACCGATGTATGTCAGCGGCTATACCTCTTTTAGCCAGCTGAAGACCTTCCAGGTAGAATGCTTCTTCCGGCACACGTATAGCTAACTCGTTTTTCTCGATTTCTAGTTTGAACTTGGTTATCTCAATCAAGGGTATTCTTCTGCGAATCAACGCGGATACTTTTTCCTTGCGTGTTCTAAGTTTTTTCTTAGCTGTTACGTCGTAGACTAGAGTCTTGCCTGCGAGGGGTGGGTTGAAGTCGAGTGTTACCCTGCCCGCGCCCACAGTTCTGACAGTTGCCAGTTTCTTGTCGTATTCCACGCGCATCCCAATTCGAGGTGTTATGCCCTTGTCCTTGAGTCTTCTTAGAGAGACCCTTTTCAGTTTTTCTGGATTTCTAGGGCCAAAGGCTTTATCGGGTGGGATTTCGATTGTTTTTTGTTCTTTTAGCTGAAGCGATGGTAGACTGTCATCTAAAGCTTCAAGAACCCACCCTTCGCCAATAACTATGAGTTTCGGTTCGTAAATCTCTCCCTCTTTGTATAGTCGTTCTTTCTTTGCGATCTCTTCAACCGTGGTATCAAAGACTTCTCCAGTTTCTTTCACTTTCGCTGTATACTCGACTAGCAGGAAGTCTCCATTCTTGAATGGCATTTTCAGTTCAGTCCAAGGCTTTTTTTTTCAGATTGATGCTATGTTACGAATGTAGTATTGCATTGTATATGACTTTTAAAGGTTGCTTGATGTTCAGTGAGATTGTCACTTCACACGGGCAAGGCTCTCAAATAGACTGATGCTTCTAACCTAACGTCGAGGATGCTTAATGCATTGCTCAAAACTGCCAAGAAGCAATATTTTGTTAATATAGAATGATTAAAAAAAATTCGGGGGGAGGTGGTTCTAGCGCGATTTTTTTGGACTTATCGCCGTTAGTTCTTTGGCTCGTGTTTCTATAAATTCCGCGACTTTTTCCTGACTATACTTCTTTGCCTCTTCTTGCCTCTTCAAATAGTCCCTTATTTTGCGAATAACGTTCTTTACACTGAAGGGTTTTAATATGTAGCCGCTTGCACCCTTGTTCACGGCTTCGATGGCATTTTGCAGTGAGGGATAACCGGTAACGATCAGTTTAATCATCTTCGGTGTAGTATCTTTCATTGCAGTCAAAAGCTTTGTTCCGTTCATGTCGGGGAGCCGAATGTCTATTAGCGCCAAGTTGTAGAAGTTGCTGTGGGACTTTTCAATTGCTTCTCTCCCGCTCTTTGCCGTATCAACACTGAACCCTTCTTCCTTTAGTATTGTTGCTAGAACTTTTCTTATACTTTCTTCGTCATCGACGACAAGTATTCTGGCACTTGTAGCCATGTTTCTTCACCTCCTCTAAATTTGGGTTTTATAGGGAATGTCACCGTGAAGGTTGTACCTTCTCCAACCTCGCTTTCCACAGAAATGCGGCCTCCATGGCTCTCCACGATTCGCTTGCAGATCGGCAGACCTAACCCCATTCCTTTCGCCTTGGTCGTGAAAAGGGGTGTCCAGATTCTTGTAATTACGTCCTTCGGCATTCCAGTTCCCGTGTCAGCAAAAGTAACCTCCAAATTGGCGTGTATCTTCTTGCTTTTGATTGTAAGCTTATCTCCTTCGGTCATGGCGTCAACTGCGTTCTTGATGATATTGACGAAAACCCTTTTCATCTTCTCTACGTCCACAACTATTGTCGGCTTGCTTTGCATCAGATTCAACACACTAATGTATTCAGGAACTCTGACAAGAGACAAAGCCTCTTTCAGAAGCAACTTGGGAGAAGTTTTGGAAAGTTCCAGCTGCGATTCTCTGGAATAATCTAATAGATCATTCATGATTTTATTCGAATATTCAATGTCTTTCTCGATGACTCTCAGCATTTCCTTTGATTTTTCGTCCAGTTTTTTCCAAAGCTTCGTTTTCAGGTAATAAGTCGCACCAGCTATGCCTGTTAGGGGATTGCGCAAGTCGTGGCCTATCATACCAGCCAATTCACCTGTGGCTGCCAGTCTTTGAGTTTTGAGCAGCTGTTCCTGAGACTTTTTCAGTTCTCTGGTCCTCTCCTTCACTTTCAGCTCAAGCTGTTCAGCGTCGGCTTTCAACTGCTCTCTAGCTATGTTCAGTTTGAGGATAAGCTGCGCGTTTTCTATTGCCACAGCAGCCTGATGGATGAAGAGCCCTAGTGGTGCTAAGGATTCTTCCGTGGGTCGTCTTCCATCCAATGGGTCATCTATACTTAGAATCCCGACAATATTTCCGTCAGCCAGGCGCAACGGTGCATAAAGCAGGTCTTGTGGATCCCAGTCAACCATTTCTTCTGGCGAAAGCTTGCTTGGGATAGTGCTATCAGAGAATTTTCTTTTTACCCAAGGGTCACTCCAGGGCAGGTGGTAAAATTCGCCGACCTTGAAACGCTCATAGCCTGGACCGAAGCGTTCCTTCCAAACTTTGCCTGATGGTTTATTGTTCCATAGGAATTCTATCTCTTCCTCCGTTAGACCCGCAGTTACTATATCTTCAGGACTGTGGATTTCCATGTCTCCATCCCTTACAGAAATAACAACTCTTCGCCACCCTAGCTCTCTTATCGCCTCAGCTATTGTTTTGAGTCTTTGACGTAAATCTATAGAGCTGATCATCTTGGTTGAGCTTTTCATGAGTAAAGCTAATTGGTTGGAACGCTTCTCGATTTCTCTTCGTCTTTCCATGTTGCTGATTGCAGTTGCGGCGTGTGAAGCTAAGATCTGCAGCAATTGCATATCTCTGACATCAAAGGCAGCTGATTTCTTGCTTTCTATGTTCAGTACTCCTAAAAGTTTGTCCTTTGTCTCAATTGGCACAGCAAGTTCGGATCTAATCCCAGGAATACCTTCAACATAATCTTCGTCCTCCCTTGTGTCTGTGACGAGAATTGGAGTGCGTGTGTTTGCTGCCTTTACAGTGATACCTCTCTTTGTTCCGTTGAGAGGAAGCTTTAGAAACAAGGGTGTTGGGTATCCACGTTGGGAAACAACTCTAAGGTTGCCTTTGTCGATTATCAGAAACGCTGCGTGCGCAAAGCCAAGTGTCCTTCTTATGGCGTCCAAAGTAAGCTCGTAGACTTCCTGCAGATTGTTTGCGGCGTTAAGCCTCCTGCCGCAGAAGTTCAATGTAGAAAGCCGCTCTTCCATGATTCTTCTTACACGTGCGTCAGCCTTAATCATCTCAGCATTTTCTCTTCCTGTGATGTCTCTTGTAATGACTACAAAACCATTTGGGGTCCCTGACAGATCTACAATTGCGCTTGCAGAAAGTTCCGCTGGAAATTCACCTCCGTCTTTAGTCAAGAGGATGTATTCCTTGTTTTTCATAGAACCTTTCTCCGAAGTCTTCTTCAGGTTTTTCATAGCCCTCTTGCGTTGTCTCTTGGTAATTAACTCAAAGAGGCTCTTTCCGATCAATTCAGTCCTCGAAGAGAATTCATGCATCTTGAGTGTTGCTTGGGTGCAGTCTGTTATTCTTCCTTTCAAATCCGTGATAGTAATTGCATTTGGAAACGAGTCGAATATGACTCTCAGTTCCCTGCTGTC
>CAYGBS010000033.1:0-7366 GCA_964348215.1 uncultured Candidatus Bathyarchaeia archaeon | reverse complement strand
CCTCGCCGTGTCTTCAATATAACCTGTTCTATGAAACTCCGTATAGCCGCGGTTACATATTGAGCAAAAGCAAAATCTGTGGAATCATGTAACTCAAACATCCCCCCGACTTTCTCATACAGACGTTTCATAATTAGTATCTCAAGGAAATTAGCCCCCTCTCCGAAGATTTCTTCAATTGCCTCCTCAAAAACATCGAGCTTGCGGGGAATTTCATGTTTCTTGATGTTGAAGCTTTTTTCTAGATGGTAGTAAATTGCACGTCTAGATGATTCTCCTAGAGAAGACAGCTCCTCATCGACTGCTTTAAGTAGAAGCGTTTCGAAGTCCCTTTTAGGCAATGGTAATTCCTCAATCCACAAAGGTTCACAAACTTAGGAAAACCTTGATGAAGATCGTATAAATCGATTATGAATACGTGATTTTGATTTAGAATTTCTACAAGCAAAAAGCAGCATGTACCCAATTTCTAGGTGTAAGAAGCGTTAACCACATTACTTATTAACTTTGGAAGAGCTACCTGTTTTCCCGAATTAAGACCCGAGTTGAGCGCACTAGTAATGACCTAGTTTGAGTGGGCATAACTTAGTGGAGTGTGAACTTGTCCTTCCTAGAGTGGATGCAGAGCGTGGCGTTACAGTTTGGATACCTCGGTGTATTCCTAATCAGTCTGTTAGGGACGATCGCAATCATCATCCCCGTGCCATACACATTAGTTATACTCTTCCTAGGAATTGAAGGGTGGGACCCCTTAATGCTCACAATTGCGGGAGGCCTAGGTTCAGCCTTAGGGGAATTTGCGGGCTATGTTCTCGGATACTATGGACGACGAATGGTCAGTGAAGAAAGACAACGAAACATGGATTATTTACTTTCGTTCTTCGGCAAATATAGCCCTGCCGCTATCTTCGTCTTTGCTTTAACCCCACTGCCAGACGACTTACTCTTTATCCCTTTAGGGATTTTGCGATACAGTCCTGTCAAGGCGTTCATCCCAGCGCTTCTAGGCAAATCTCTTATGTGTTACGTTCTAGCTTCTTTTGGGGGAGTCTACAGCGGTACTCTTACCTTCCTCTTTGGAGATGAAAAAAGCTGGATCGGTGCTGCCATAACTACCGTGCTTTTAGTCTTGGCTATTTACGCACTATATCGAGTTAACTGGGAAAAAGCATTTGAACAATATGTCAGGAACAGAGGAAAAGAGAGATCAAGCAAACATTAACTACACACGGAGTCAAAATGTCTCCCGCATTTCCCCCACCTTCAGAATAACTTCTAAGAAGACATAATTGCCACAGACGAGCGTGCAAGCAATATAAGTGAGCATAAAGCACTTCTTCAACAAAGAATGTTTGTTTCAACGATTCAGGCATGTCTTCCTATTTTTCCCAGAGGACGGCGTCTGATTCGCTCATGTGGTTACCTCAATTTGGAACTTACCGGACTGCTTCTTGCGGTTATACCGTAGTTATTCGCTCAGTTTGCACGAGTCTTTTTCCACAGCCTTTGTATATACTACTTCTTCCATGTTTCTTGCTCTGCAACAGTGGCAATAGACATCCTTGGACCTTGACACGGGAGTTCTTGATCTTTCTCGCTCATAATGGTCCGTCAATAACAATGCTCCTTGAATCACCAGAATTAACCCGACTGTCCACACGAGAAGGGCTGGAAGCAGAGCATTACCGTTATTCCCGAAACTACGCATATTATTGTCAAAATAGGTTTTGAAACTGAAATTCCGATTCTTTTCAGCCCATCTTCTACATAATCAGCCATTGAATTCGCCGAAGAGCAGTCCATGCCAGATTTCTTAACACTTATAAAGTCAATTGGTGTTCAGTAGCCTTTCAGGGGAAAAGTGTAGAAACACCTAAAGAGATAAACTTACTACCAGAAGTCGGCTTTGACCACGTATGTGACAAGAACGGCTTGTCCTTCTTTAGAAGGAGAAAGTAAAAAAGACTCGAAAAACTTGAGAGCTAGCGGAAAAATATGAGAGTCATCGCTGATCTACATATCCACAGTCGCTTCAGCCGAGCCACGAGCAGAAGGGTGAACATCAAAGAAATCGCGCGATTTGCGAGAATGAAAGGCCTGAGTCTTGTTGGCACAGGAGATTTCACCCATCCAGAATGGATAAGAGAACTGCAAGAGGATATAGTTGAAATACCTAATACAGGGTTCTTTAAACCAGTTAAAAGTGCAAATGCAACCTTTTTTCTAATAACCGGTGAGGTTAGCACGGTTTTCATGTTCAGAGGCGAGACAAAGAAAGTTCATCATGTGATCTTGACCCCGAATCTTGAGACCGCGGCGCAAGTTAACAATAGACTAGCATATTATGGCGATCTAAGTGTTGACGGAAGACCTACATTCGAGATGGCTGCACCACTGCTGGTTGAGGAGGTCATGGCTGTATCGGCACATAACGAGGTGATTCCTGCTCACGCTTGGACCCCATGGTTCAGTCTTTTCGGCGCCTTCAGCGGCTTCGACAAGATCGAGGACTGCTATCAAGATATGACAAAGCACATTCACGCTTTGGAAACAGGATTGTCTTCCGATCCGTCTATGAACTGGCGCCTAAGCGTCTTAGATAAATTCACGCTAGTTTCGAACAGTGATAGCCACAGCTGCTGGCCTTGGAGGATTGGACGTGAAGCCAATGTTTTTGATCTTGAGCAGCTCACATATGATAACGTTCTAGGAGCAATCCGCGGAAAAGATTCGCAGCGATTTAAGCTGACCATCGAGACAGATCCCGCCTATGGTAAGTACCATTGGACTGGGCACAGGAATTGCGGTGTCTCCCTGCCGCCGCATGAAGCGCTGAAGTACGAGAATCTCTGTCCAGTTTGTCGTAAGAAGTTAACCAAGGGAGTTGAACAAAGAGTTGAGGAGCTAGCTGATAGACCGCCAGGTTTTGAACCTCAAAATGCCATTGGCTACATGCGTCTACTACCCCTGTCAGATATCATCGCAACCGTTTTGGGCGCGTCGTCTCCGAGTGTGAAGGATGTCTGGCGAATTTATAACCGCCTGATAGCCAGATTTGACAATGAATACGCAGTGCTAATTGACGTTCCTCTAGAAGAATTATCCAAGATGGCTGACTTAGAGATTGCTGAAGCCATCGTGAGGGTCAGACAAGGAAAGGCTCAAGTAACTCCAGGTTATGACGGAGTCTACGGTCAGTTAAATCTCTCTGAGGATGTGGAAAAGGCTAGTGGCGGCAAAACTCCACAACGCAGATTGACAGAATGGAACACTTAGGTCAAAAGCAGTTTCCAGCACTTGTCAGGATGTAAGAAAAAGTCTTTTATTCTTGTGGGTTGCCTAGGATTTAGGGGAATGATTTGGGCAGTAGTTCCGGAAGTTTGTGGCTCGGAGCTTTCGTAGGATTTCTGGTCATCATAGTGTTGGGATGGGCTCTTCCGATAATTGGCCATCTAGTCGGCGGGTTGGTTGCAGGTTTAATAGCCAAAGGTGGAATTGGTAGGGGAGCATTAGCTGGCTTTCTTGCTGGAATCTTTGGCGCAGTGATTCTCGGCATACTTGCATTGGTAGTTGGAGGAGCAATAGGGACAATGCTAGGTGGACCTGTTGGCGGAGTTCTAGGTGGACTGGCAGGTGCGGTCATAGGGTTAATAGCGATTTTGGTCAGTGTATTCGGAGCAATAGTTGCCGCCATTGGCGGACTAATAGGAGGAGCATTTGCAGGCTGAAAACACTCAAAATTTCCCCTATTCTTTAACTAACTTCAGGAATATCAATGCTCCACAAGTTTAATAGAACATTCTTTCAAAAACGATAATAGTTTCTGTCACACATCTAATGTACACGTGAAGAAAGTGAAGGGAGAAGGGTCACCGTCCATACTCGTCATACTTCTGATTTTCAGTTTACTATCAGCTTCCTCCGTTCAACTGAAGTTTTCTGAAGTAGCATCCATCGGCCCTGACGAAAACGTCGAATCATCAAAGACTCCGATCCAGAGCAGTAATAATCTCCATACAGTTACCGACAAAACCAACAGTCAATATGGAGGTGAAAGAGCCCAAACGCCCATGATTTTCGGAAGTCGGGAAAGACGACAGCAACAAAAACCACAGAAAAAGCTCTGGGTAGACTATTTCGACAACACTGAAAACACAAGTTGGGTATTTACCGGTGACAACCCGTACCTGCACAACGACACAGACAGTTATATGATGTCTTTTGGAACAGGCAACTGCTCATGGTTCCAATTCCAACACACAAACCTTGCAGCGTCACAGACGGTATATCTGCTGATTGAATGGAGAACCATCAACATAAAGCCAGCCGAGGAAGGTAAACTCTACCTAAACAACAGCGCGTCGGAGATCGATCTAGGATCCTTCAATCTAACCCTAGAATACAGGTGGACAGAAATCAATGTCACCGGCACCCTAAGAAGCATTACCGAAATCAACAATGCGAAACTGAAAGTGGCGTCTCTTTACCCAGGGCTGTATGTCGTCGCCGTGCGTAGAGCATACCTAAGAATTTACAGTGGCCCGATTCCAGTGAAAGTCAGCACGGTGACGTATGGTAAACCCAGCGGGCAAGTAGCACTGTCTGTCAAATGGACAGACCCAGATGGATTGAGCAGCTATGCCCTGAACCACAATGCAAGCGGAGGTTGGGCCGCACAGAACCTCACCGGACCCTTAGAGGGAATTGAAGATTGGAGTAATCACACGATAACACTACAAAGGGATACGGCTTCCGTTTTGACTTATCAGTTTTGGGCGAACGACACAAACGACAATTGGGAAAAGACAGAAGCGTTGTTCCTTTACCCTGTGAAAAACTTTAGTCCTGAACTGTTACAACACATAGAAAACGTTAGCGGTTTACCAATAGGGCATAGTTATGGCAGAAAAATCTTCTTCGACAACGTAACTAAAAGGTTCTGGAAGTTTTACAGTGATGGAACAAACATGAAGTACACTTCAACAGAGAACGGACAGACTTGGAAAGCTTCAGAGGCAGTAAGGAGTTCTGGAAGTGGCGTTGAGTTTTATGTTCACAATTTCAATGGAACAATACATTATATTTACAACTCTGAAATAACAGGCGGCAACGTTTACTATCGAAAGGGGGCCCTAAATACTAACGGAACAATAACATGGGTTTCATTAGAACAGATTGCCGTTGACGCTGGTGTCTCAAGCAGGTTTTATCCCTGCTCGGTCGTCACAGACACAAACGGTTATCCCTTCCTTGTCTTCGGCAACCGAACAGATCCGAATTCAAAGACACTAAACTTGATTAAGAGCGAATTTAAGAACGGAACATGGCGAACTGCAAGCGGCTTCCCTTTGCAAATTAACGAAAACCCAGATGATGACTTGGTTTCTGGAGTTGCCCTGTCCTTGCCGAATAACCAAATCTACATGGTCTACTCTAGCTCCGGACGCGAGGAACCTATTAGAGGGAGGCTATGGAGCGATTCAACTTTGAACCCTTTAGAGAACGCCTCAGATTACGTGATGCAGAGCAATTATCCTTTTAGTGCAGTTTCTAACAGCCACGGTAACGTCCACCTTGTTTATCGAAGAACGAACAGCAGGGTTGATTACAGTTTCCGTAACTACAGTGCAGGAATCTGGGAGATAAAGGACGAGTTGGTTACATCACATCTCACAAGCGAATCTCTAGGTAGCACCATTTATTCGTGGCCCGTAGTTGGCTGGAATCCGGAATCGGAGAAGATTTATGTGCATTGGTGGACTCTGAGCGATAAAAGCGCATGGTTAAAGATGAGAAACTCAACAGGATGGGAGCGAAGGCGGAGAGTTATTCGATTAAATGGCGATGTCACTTTGATCGATGGCGATGTCATAGCGGCACAATCTCATCAAAACAGAACTTTGCTAAGCTTTGTGGTTCAGAACGTTATAGACGGACATGAGGAGATTTGGGCTTACGTATATGTCAATAAATTGCCTGCGGCAAGGTTCACTGAGTCTGCAGAAGCAGTCTACACTGGAGAAATCATCGCTTTCAACGCCGGTGAGAGCTACGATTCAGATGGAATAATTGTTGGCTATTTTTGGGATTTCGGTGACGGGACAAACGCGACTGGTGTCATCGTGGAATATGCATATACCGATGATGGCAACTACACCGTCACCTTGACCGTTACCGACGATGACGGGGCAACAAACTCCACATCTGCTATCAAGACAGTTTTCAACCGTCCCCCGTTTGCCTCATTCACAGAATCTGCAGAAACTGTCTACACGGACGAATCGATTCTTTTCAACGCTACTGAAAGCTACGATTCAGATGGAGTAATAGTTTCATACGTCTGGGATTTCGGAGACGGCAGTAACTCCACTGAAGTCGCAGTGGAACATTCCTACACTGACAATGGCAACTACACAATAGCGTTAACAGTTACTGATGATGATGCTATGACAGACACAACAACATCCATTAAGACTGTACAAAATCGACACCCTGTAGCATTGTTCACAGAATCAGCAGAAACAGTTTACACGACCACCATCATTACTTTTAATGCTTCTGAAAGCTATGATCTGGATGGCTCTATTAGTAGTCACTTTTGGGACCTGGGTGACGGGCATAACGCCACAGGCATTATTGTTATCCATAGCTATTCTGATGACGGTAACTATACAGTTACTTTAACAGTCACTGACGACGACAATGCAACAGCGATGGCCGCATCAGCCAAAACAGTTTTAAATAGAGCTCCAGTTGCTGTTTTTACAGAATCGGCTGAGACTCTGCTCACTGGCCAAGTCGTCTATTTCAATGCTTCAGAAAGTTATGATGCGGACGGTGTTATTGTAAGTTATTTCTGGGATTTCGGTGATAACTTCAGTACGACCGGAATAGCAGTTGAGCATTTTTACATTGAAGTTGGAGATTACACAGTTACCTTAACAGCCACAGATGACGACAATTCGACTTACACAGCAGAATCAGCTAAAACAGTTTTGTCCCGGGATGTAGCCGTCCAGACAGTGATTCCATTCAAGGCGGTGGTTGGGACGGGATTTAACGTGAAGGTTAACGTGACTGTTGAAAATCAGGGCAACTTCACCGAGACCTTTGCTGTAGCAGCGTATGGAAATGCAACCCTTATTGACGCGCCAACCGTTATAGCCCTGGCTAGTGGTCAATCTGCAACTATCAACTTTACTTGGAACACAACAGGCTTCAACCTAGGAGACTACATTATAAACGCTTATGCGTGGCCCGTCTCTGGCGAGTTCGATACTCTTGATAATACTCTGGTGGGTGGTTGGGTCCTTGTGACTCTGGCGGGTGATGTTGATGGGGATCGTGATGTGGACATCTTTGATAT
>CAYGBS010000032.1:0-16605 GCA_964348215.1 uncultured Candidatus Bathyarchaeia archaeon | reverse complement strand
CGGTTTGTTTCGTATGACTTGCCAAAACGCTACAAGAACACTAATATGAGTAGTATGAAGAGAGGCAGAAACACCGTGCAGACAGTCAGGGCAGCGCGTTTCCATGCTAGGCTTTCAGATGTTTGCACGGCTAGGGTGGCTAGGATAAGTGGCCATAAGACTAGGGGAATGGCAAAACCTGAAACCAGAAAAATAGCACTCAGCACAAACGAATCTTTAATTGGATAGACCGCGATTTCCAGAAAGTCAACCGCTACCGTTATCAAAGAGGGGAGAAAAGCAAACCCCAACAACGAAACTACTTTTGAGCAGTTGCCTGCTCCGCCAAGCAGACGTGCCACTAAGTAAACTAAGACTGAGGCTATCAACCACACTAACAGCATAGCGGGTGTGATCACCGCTGTTTTGAAGAGAATATCTATCCCAAGCGATTCACCGATGCTGAGAGGAACGAAGTACCAGCGTGCAGGAACGAACCCTGTAGAAGAGGAAACCGCAACAGCTCTTACAATCCAAGCAACACAAACCAACATGACTGAAACTGTGGAGAACAAGGTGGATCGTTTATGGATGACTTCTTGGAATGTACTTCGCGGATGCAAGAACGTTCCACTGAGAAATCGGATGAAACGTTTAACCGAAAAGGCACTCAGGCGACCGCTTAGGTAGAGATCGATGAAAATCATGAAAAGATACGGTATAGACAAATACTCTAGAGCGATTACAGGATAGCTAGAAAAGAAGGGTCGAAAAACTGTGTTTTTTAGTGGTTCAAGGTTTGTCTCTCCCAGTATAGTTAGCAGCAGAAGCATAAAGCCAAAAGCTGCGCTGAAACCGAATTGAACTATGAAACTCTTCTTACGTAGGAAGACTGCAGGAATCTGTGAGCCTCCCAGAAAGCTGACAACAGCCAAGCCGTAAAGAAATATGACTACTTGCTTCGCATAGCTGTCAGTAGACATGAAGTCCAAGAGGTCAACTAGGCTTTCGACAGCACTCACGAGGAGAACGGAGTAGCAAACAAGTAAGATCCAAGCAACCGCAACGCATAGAAATCCTCGGTCCGTGGGTCTCAAGTCCACATCAATCTTCATAGATGGCAGGACAGATAAAAGCATTAAGTCCCTGACCGAGAACCTGCAAGAATGCTAGTGGCAACAGTCGACGGACTATTCAAGGCGCGTTTCAGAAACAACAATCTCGTTGAACCTTTCACTCAGTCTTCACAGTTTCCCTTCAACCTGAAGCCTGCGAAGAGCACCTAAATAGGCAAACGCTCCCACTATGGCGAAAGGTAAGCTGGAGAGGAAAATTTTAGCAAGATGGGTTGGGTCAACAGAGATCCCGGCGAAAGTGTATTGACGAAGGGCTTCTGCAGCCAAGCTCAACGGATTTGCGGCAACAACAGTAACTAAGAACGGCGGCAGATAGTTTTGAATGACTTCAAGGGGATAATACACCGTGCTCAGAGTCAAAAGGGCTATTTGAACGATGTTCTGAAATGCAAAGAAAAACTCCCCGTGGGTCGAAGCAACGGCTGCAAGTGTAGCCGCTATGCCTGCGAGGCCCATGGCTAAGACGAATAGAAAAGGCAACAACATGAAGGCGCTCCAGATGGCGTTCGCGGGAAGGACGATTAATGCGATTATCATGAGGGAGCTTGCGTACACCAGAGCCGCTGCGCCTCCTGCAAGGAGGTAAGCTATCACTAGACCGTGGGTGCTCACCGGGAGAGAAAGCTCATACTGAATCACGCCTTCGCGAAGAGCTAGCCAGATTCGCCTTCCTGTGTCTAAAGAAGCGGCGAAAAGCCCCATAACTATGACTGCTGGGACGAAGTAGGAGAAGTAGTCAAAAGTCATCATTCTCTTGTAGACAAGCGCAACTACAAGCATGTCTGACAGATTAAGGCTTAGCAGTATCGCCATAAGCCACTTCGTTCGAAAGAAGTAGGAGAAGTCGTTTCGCGCCACGGCTAGAATAACACGGATTTCACTCATGCGCTCTTAACTCCTTCCACAAGCCTCTGAACGAGAACCAAGCCTAAACCCAGAGTACTGACAGCTAAAGCTGTAAGAACAGTCACTGCGTAATAAGGGTTCAAGAGAATATCAGGGTTAAACCCCAAGATGAAACGAACTAGGTCAGACCCGTATGTCAGCGGGCTGAAGGCCGCGGCTGAGGCGTACTGGGGAGGCAAGACGATGAAGGGGTATAGCACGGTGCTAAAGCGAATTATGACAGTACTCAAACCTGTCACTATCGCCGTGTAGAGATCAGACGATTTGAAAGCTATGAAAGACAAGCCCAACATTAGGCCCGCCACGCCGAAGCCGAGCCAAAACAATGCTAAGATGCAGGCAGCCACTGAGACCCATGTGAGGTTCCCGATTATTAGCAAAGTAACTGTCAATGGGACTGCAAGCATCAGAGCAAGTTCTGTTCCGCCTTGCAGGGCAATAGTCAGGAACAGTTGTCCCCGTGAAATCGGGAGACTCAGCAGGTAAGGTAGTCGTCCTTCATGGGCATGTTCTACAAAGTGTCGCCCGGTATGTGCTGCCATGTCAAAAGTTATCATGATCACCAGGCCAATCGCGAAGAATTGTCTATAATCGCTTATCATGGGGTTTGTGACAAGCTGCGAAATTATCGCCCCATACACACCTACCTGAACGAGGAACACCGCCCATTCCATTATTATCCACACTGGCGGCTTAAGTTCTGGTTTCAGGTCGAACCAGACAAGGCGAAGTATGTTGCTCATCGTCCATCCTCCCTCAAGACCCGTCCTGTAAAATGGAGGAAAACATCGTCTAAGGATGGTTCAGTTATCCTTATGGAGAGAATGCGGGCTTTGTTTCGATAGCATAGATCTGTCATTTTTGGCACCCATGACTCTGCCATGGACACATATGCTTTGAATCGATTTTCACCTGGACTAGTTATTTTGACTGTTCCTTCCAGTTGACCTAAGGCTTGTTCGATAGTTTGGGTGTCGCGGGTGTCAATTTCAAGTTCAACGATATCCCCACCTGTTATGCTGTCCTTCAACTGCCTAACGGTGTCACATACTACTTTTTTCCCCTCGTCCAACACCGTTACGCGGTCGGCTAGATATTCAGCTTCGCGTACTTCATTCGTGGCGACGAGAATTGTTGAACCCTCTTCCCTCAGTTTGAGAATCTGCCCCCAGATCTTACGTTTTCCCCGCAGATCTACTTGACTTGTGGGTTCGTCCACTATGGCGAATTTTGGGCGTTGAACAAAGACTTTGGCGACTTCCAAGCGTTTCGCCTGTCCGCCAGAGAGATGCATGAAAAGCTTGTTTCGAGCATCCCACAATTCCAGGTCTTTGAGGAGAGTTTCAATTGTGCTGTCTCGTTCGTTTTTCGGAACGCCGCAAACACTTGCGTGGAAGCGCAGTATATCAGCAGGCTTGTGACGCCAGAACCCTCTAGCCTCTTGAAATGCCATGCCTAGCATTTGGCGTACACGTGTTGGTTGAGTGGCTACTTCTAGACCCATCACCTTTGCCTTGCCGGATGTTGGCTTGAGCACTGTCGCAAGGATAAGGAGAAGGGTGGTCTTTCCTGAGCCATTGGGTCCGAGGAGCACCATGACCTCGTTCTCGTCGATGGTGAAGTCTAGGTTCTTGAGGGCGTAAGTTTTGCCATACCTTTTCGTTAAATCCTCGGTTTCAACAGCATACATTGCGAATTCCAGCGTCATGCCTATTATGAAAGGCTAAAAGGGTAATGCGGGTCTGGAAAATAAATGTAGTGGTTAATGTTAGATGCTTGCCCCTAGTATCAAACTTGCCCTCAAAATCCCTGTGAAATACCGCTGTAGGCCAAGTTGGCAAAGACCTAGTGCATCAAAACCTGCATCCTCTGCAGATCAAATTACCTTTCACATGCGCATTACTTTTTGTGGCGCTTGTTTCTCTCTCGCTTCCGCGCTTTTCGACGCCATTCCCGCTTTCTCTGCGTCTTTATATAATCTCTCTTGTAACGATGGTGAGGGCTGGCCTCTCGATATTGACTTATGTTCTTATAAAAGGATGAATAATCAATTTGATCTTGCTGAAGAGCTATAATGCTCTGGTTTAGCTGCTTCTTAGTTTCAAGGTCAACAGTGTTATCGAAAACATCTGAATAAGTAAGATAGGCAGCGTGAAATTGAAAGTCAGATGGATTGTCTATTTGAAGCTTCTCGGATGGGACTGTTTCGTCTTCTTTCAATTCTTCGTTCATGGTTTTCCAAGCTTTTGTGATAGTTTAGAATAGTGAGCTCTCCTTTTATAGATAGCGCTCGTGAAAACCATCAATTTGCCCGACTTCTGATAGATCTCATAAAGCTTTTTAGGGTGAAGCTACGTTTCATATCCACAAGGAGACTTCAACGTGGGCCACTTAGAGCCGAGCAAAAAACCCCTAAACGTACTGGTGAAACAACTCAAGAACCATGTCACCATAACTCTGAAAAACGGTGTCACATACAAGGGTGTCATGACGAAATGTGATGGTCACATGAACATCATTCTAGAAGGCGCCACCGAATGTAAAGGTGACAAGTTGATAGCTAACTATGGCAGTGTTCTAGTTAGAGGAAACAACGTCCTCTACATCTCTATGGAAAAACAAGGTTTACCTTGACTACGCCTGTAGACAGACAGTCGGCTCATGCACCGCGGAGACGCGATGTTTCGAACGTAAAAGTGGACACGTAGGATTTCTCATATGCATGTGATGTGCACACATAACAATTTTTTACGGATTGAGCATTGAGCGCCCCAATAGCCTTGCTCTCGTCAGGTATTCCAGCATTGAAAATCTTAAATATAGCCATCATTCATTAGCTAGTTGAGCATTATGGCAGAAATTTGTCCAACATGCGGACTTCCAAAAGACATATGTGTTTGCACGGAAATCAGCAAAGAACAACAGCGGATAAAAATACGCCGAGAAACGCGTAAATGGGGGAAGCCAACCACAATAATAGAAGGCATCAACGATAAAGATCAAGACCTTGGGCGACTCGCAAAGAAGCTTAAAAGCTTTTGTGCATGCGGTGGAACTGCTAAGAACCATCAGATAATTCTTCAGGGAGACCAACGAGATCGTGCAAGAAGCTTTCTCATACGACAAGGGTTTCCAGAGCAGAACATAGAGCTTCAATAGAGCAAGGCGAAGAACGGATGAGTCGACTGCGAACATTACGCGAAATAATTAGAAATCTGAAACGTAGGAAACCAGCGAAAAAATACTGTCCAAGATGCGGCAACCCTAACATATATTTATCGAGTAAATTTGACATTTGGCTTCTGCCTGAGCAGTATACATGCGAGAAATGCGGTTATGAAGGGACATTAGTGGTAGAAGTAGAAGAACAAAGCGAAAAGATTGAACTGGGCTCAGATGCTTGAGCGATTTACGCGACTCCTGTGAAAACTGTTTTATTTCGCACCGCTTTCTAGCAGTCAGGTCTTGCCTGAAAGTCAGGCGCTCAGGTTACTTGGCTTGTCCTACAGAGAACTCCTTTGTTACTCCGAAGATGGAAGCGTAGACTTGGACGCTGAAAGTGTACTTGAAATCGTTGAAAGTTTGAACCTGC
Source organism: uncultured Candidatus Bathyarchaeia archaeon (assembly GCA_964348215.1). Classification (GTDB taxonomy): domain Archaea; phylum Thermoproteota; class Bathyarchaeia; order Bathyarchaeales; family SOJC01; genus CAYGBS01. Next base: position 10,992 of record CAYGBS010000032.1, on the reverse strand, counting down.
TCCCATGACAGCGAGGCGATTATTTGATAGTCCATGTGTACTGTCACAAAGATCAGCCCGGTGTGTGTCATGTTCCCTGAGATTGCAGCATGCTTTCCGTCGACCGAGGCTGTTATGTTGAACAGATGGGTGACGTCTGTTGACCAGTCCGGAATCCAGTCTCTATCGTTTGAGGAAACCAGTTTTCCTTCATAGACATGTATGTCCACAAGAGAGCTGTTACCCTTGTAAGTGTGGTGGAGCAGGAAGTTAGGTGAATCATAGTAGGCATTATCACCGTCAGTCGGCAGATCCACCTCTAGCCTCACAGGTGTGTAAGCTTCTCCGTACTTCGCGATGTTTAAGTAGAACGAGCCGGGATTCGTCGAAGACAATTTGTACTTTCCGGATCCGTCGTCGGAAGGTGTGAACACGACGTCAAAGGAAGGCAGCTCCAACCTGTTGTCACTAGAGTCTGTTGGCCCCAACATTTTGTAGTTGTAGAAGTCAAAGGTGTGGTCACTGCCATTCTCTTCGTCTATAGTGAACTCGTAACAGGTTGGACCGTAAGGCGCCCAACCCTCATCAGTCTTGTTTGTCTCGCAAACTCTGTAATCGCCTAGCCCCACGCCTATAAACTCGTAGTACCCGTTAGGACTGGTCTGAGTCTCTTCAATCTTCACATTGTCCTTAAAGAGCGAAACTGTCCAGTCCGCGAGCCCTGTATTATCTGGATAATTGTATTTGTGACCGCTGATCCTAAACATAAATTCCTTGTTTACCATGCCTCCGTTGGAAATCAGCTCAGGCCCCTGTAAGTCAGAGAGCCACATGAAGCTGTCCAGCAAAGAGAATCTCCAATAGATGTAAGAGCCTAAAGCAAATGTTGTTTCGTAGCGGAAGACGTCATAGCCGCCTTCGTGGCGATCGTAGAGTAGCTGTCCAGTTGTCCACGGCAGCACAGGGTCAAAGGTGCCTGTGTCTCCATCTTTATCAGTAGTGTAGTTAACATAGAAAGCCACGTTTTGAGAGTTAGATATCTCGTCAGTCACCCAAAGCTCAAAATACTTAGGTTCTTCATCCAGTTTTACTTTGAAGTTGTCGGTTTTCGACAGTGAAGGAAGGAAGCCGAAGCGTCCTTGAAAAGGGTCATAATGGCCTTCTTTGGTCACCCATACTTTATATACTCCACCTCTTTTAGGCGAAAATGCGAATGGCCAAAGCTGCACCACAATCCCAAGTCCACGGGTCGTGTCAGGGTTCCACTTGTGCGTTCCAAGGCCAATGCTGGTGATATACCCATTTTCAACAGTAAACCGCCGATCCTCCAGAGAATCGGCGCTGAGAAGCATCTTACCAGAAGGATCAGTTACCTGGAAGTAGTAGCTGCCATCCTGAAGACCTGCCGCTCCTCTCTTGTGGGGCCCACCAGCCAAATAAACGCTTCTGGCATTCTTATACAAGTTTCCGTTAATCCGCTCTCCATTGGGATCTGTAGTCCATATGGCTCCAGTCACCTGATCCAGCCCTAGAACTAGTTTTGACGTGAACAAGAAACCAGTCATCAGCGAGAATAAAATCATTGCTGACAGGAAAGTCGAAATTATGTGAAGTTTGACCGCATACTTTTCTCTCATATTTCTCCTCTCTCGGAGTTCAATGTGCAGTAATACATCCGATGTTCAGTATATAAACGCGTGTGGAAGTTCGCCCTAGAAGATTCCTTCATAAGAAGTGGGTTTGCAGAGAACTGAACCGACGTCGCCCTAGATAAATCCAGAAACTACGTACATTTCATTGCGTTACTCCGATTGCAAAGCTATCAATACGCGCTCTGTCCGCAGACTTATAAGCACGTCTTGTTAGAGAGGACAGTTAAGAGACAGAATAGGTGAATCATTAATGACCGGTAAAACAATCCCAAATCTCAAAATGTACCCCTTCAACACCACATTGATGGGTGTGTTGAAAGGAGTTGCTGATTATTTTGACATAGCTGTCACCGATGCCTGGTTGTTCGGCGCGTCTGGACACGCCTTCCTCATTAACATTCATGAACAGCTCTGTCCAAGCGGCCCATACTGCTGGAACTACGAAACGTTCCTTGAACTAGTGGCTAACCTTGGGATTTCAATGAAGGACCTAGGGTTTTATTCCGCGGAGAGCACGCCTGATGAAAGGGCGAAGATCGAAGAAGCTTTGAAGAGGAATATTGATGCCGAGACTCCTTGTTCTTTTCTGAACATGGAGAATCAGCTGATATCCGGATACAATGACTCACACTTTATCGTTCAACAGCCATGGCCAAAGGTGGATTTGCCCTTCACGCCGAAGACTTTGACTTTTCACACATGGAGGGAACTGGGAGACGAGATTCACATAAACTTCTTTACATTCGACAAGGCTGTGAAGGCTGACGACGAAGAGATAATCAAAGAAAGCCTAAGCTACGCTCTGAGCATGACTCAGAACCCTGACAGACATAAACTAGACCACTACCATATTGGTCTCAAGGCATACGATGCATGGGTCAAGGCCGTGAAAGACGGGTATGGTGCAAGTCACGGGAATTGGTGGAACGGCACAGTGTGGTGGGAATGTAGAGAGATGGCTTCAAGATACTTTTCAGAGATCGCAACTGGACATCAAGGGGAAATCTCGAAAAGAGCCGCAGAGTTGAGTAGCAAATGTAAGGAGCTTGCCAAATTCCTAAACAAAGCCAGAGACAAAAAGCTTACACGCAATGAAAAAATCAAGACACTTCAGGAAGCACAGAAAGCTGAGGAAACCTGCATAAAGGAGATTGAAGAGCTACTGAACGAGTTTTGATTTTGATGAAGCTAAAGCGGCTGTACATTTGCGCAGAGCGTCTGCTATCACTCAATCTTCCTTGAAGGATCAATGTCGTCGAATCATAGATAGCTTCTGCGTACGTGCAAAGAGAAAAATAGCTGTCTTCTCTTTTTTGAGCTCGTGGAAGATTCTTTGCCACCTCAATCATCTCAGCTATGTGTACAAGAGACACAGGGCAGAGGAGGTTGGTCCTATTCGTATCTCTTCCATCTTTTGCCACCGTTAAAATGTTAGCAGCTTGACAAATACACTTCATGTTAAATGTTTATATTCATCGCTGGATGTTGTTTACTAGGAGGAAGGAGGCTGAAGCCTAGAAAGAGAGCAATCATGGAGTTCGCAGTTCTACTGTTAGCAGCAGGCTTGTTTGGCGGTGCTTTCGATTTTCAACCCGTGAAATCAGAAGAGGTAACAGTAGTTTGGACAGTAGATGACAGCGGACCCGCAGACTTTGACTCCATTCAGGAAGCTATAATCGCGGCAGGCGCAGGAGACACCATTTACGTGCATAATGGGACCTACTCAGAACAGCTCCACATCAACAAGACGCTTACTCTTGTAGGTGAAGATCCGCGTTTCACAATAATAAATGGCAGTGGACTACCAATTGCAGGCTCTCTGGTTGAGATCGCTGCAGACAACGTCAGCATGTCTGGGTTTACAGTTTCAAACACTCCAAAAGGGGTTATCGGCATTCAAATCGAAGACAGCAGATACTGCAAGATTTATGACAACACAGTATGTTTCATAGGCAACCGTGGAATTGCCTTCAACGGCGGAGGATTCAATGAAATCCACCATAACACCGTGTTCAACTCCACAGAGTTTGGCAGCATAGAGTCCATCTACAGTGATAACAACACTATTCATAGCAATATTGCATTCTCTAACGACTGGGGAATTGCAACCAACCATGGTTCCTACAATAATGTTTTCAACAACACCCTTCACTCCAATAATATAAGCATACATATAGACTGGCCTTCAACAGGCAACACCGTGCACAACAACATGATCGGCCCGAATTTCATCAACGGTATTGCCATCAGAAACCAAGCTAACAGAACCACAGTAAGCGACAATTTGATATTCGAAAGCCAAGTTGGCCTAACACTTGAGGGCTCTCCGTCCAACGTTATCTCTCAGAATAATATTATACTCAATGATGCCGGCATTTCCATCTCGGAATCTGAAAACAACCTAATCCACCACAACAACTTTGTAGAAAACACTCAGCAAGTTGAGATAGCAATCTCGTACTTCAACTTCTGGGATTACGGATATCCCTATGGGGGTAACTTCTGGGGCAACTACGCAGGCTTCGACTTCTACAGCGGCCCCTTCCAAAACGAGACAGGACACGACGGGATAGGAGACACACCCCACGTCATCGACGGGAACAACATAGACTATTTTCCTCTCATGGGTGCACGTGCACAAACACCGGCAGGAGTAAACGTGACTATTCTCCCAAGTGATGACCTGAGATTAACATTCCAAAACGTAACAACAGAAGGCTATACGAACGTTTACGAGCTTGAAACTGGGCCACAACCGCCAGAAGGCCGTGTTGCAGAAAGATACTTCGAGATCGAATCCACTGCGGACTTTGTCGGCCCAATTAATCTGAGATTCCGCTATGACGACTCAAACATGACACTGCTGGACGAGCAAAACCTACAGCTGATTCTGTTTACAGACCCCATTCCGGGAGATCTGGACCAAGACTGGGACGTTGACATATTCGACATCGTGACCATCGCAAGAGCATATGGCTCCGAAGCGGGAGGTCCGAGATACACCCAAAAATGCGACTTGGACCGTGACGGAGACATAGACATATTCGACGTGGTTATCGCAGCATCAAATTATGGCCAAACCACCCCACCTGAAGAACGATTCGCAAACATAACCACATACATCGACACGGAGAACAACCTAATCTACGGAGAAACACCGCATATCTCGATTTTCGGCGTTACCAGAAGCTGAATCCAGCTCGCTACAACTTCTCTAATGCGTGTCCACTGTGTATCTTAAGCATAAGATTGATAGGGCAGTATCTGCCAACGAAGAGAAAGGCTGTTAGCATTTTTCGAGAACATGCTTCACTTCTACACAGCTATGTCTCCCTGATAAAGTGGGTAATGCTGCAAAAATACAGACCTCCAAAAGCCTTGATTCATCCCTTGTGGATTACTGTGGAAACGAGAATTTAGATCCTGTTATGGGCGGTCACCTGAATCTTTCTGTCGTGTTTCAGGGAGAATTTAAACGTGACACTAAAGTCTAATGTAACGGATTGAGGTCGTGTAATGAGCATCGAGCTTCCAGAGGCAAAGATTCTAGCTGAACAGATGGATAAAGAGCTTACGGGCAAACGGATCAGATCTTATCATCTGCAAGATTATGAGAGACTGCAAAGAATAGGTATGATGAATAAGGACACAAAATCCTTCGACCAGCTCGTTAATGGGAAGATCGAGTCCGTCATATCCAGGGGAAACGCCATATGCATTAAGCTCGAAAATAGAATGAATCTGATTCTTGCCCCCGAATATGGTGGCAAAATCCTCCGTCATACAAGTGAGAAAACAGTTCCAAGCAAGTTCCACTTGAAGGTCGATTTTGATGATGCCACCGTGTTGACAGTAAGGCTCACCAGCATGGGTCTCATCCAAGCAACGAAAGACAACGAACTAGAGCGATCTTATGTCTATAGACGAGACTTCAATCCTGCCGTAGCTTCACCCATAGATGAAGAGTTCACCTTTGAACGCTTCTCAAAACTCTTGGCAGAGCATAGTCGGATGCTCAAGTCAGTTCTCGTAGGAAGAGATGCTGTTGTTGTAGGACTGAGCAATAGTGCCTTTCAAGACATCATATATAGGGCCAGACTTCACCCAAAGAGAAAGGCCTCAGAACTGAACGAAGATGAGAGACAAGCGCTGTACGACTCGATTAGGCTTGTGCTTCAGGAGAGAATCAGACTGAACGGAAAAGACCAGTTCCATGACCTTTATGGAAACCAAGGTGGCTACACGCCGGCCATGGGTCCAAACATGAAACAGCACACATGTCCAGTATGCAGAACACCTATAGAGAGGCTAGGAGTTGGAGGAGGTCACGTATACTTCTGCCCCAAGTGTCAAGTATGAAAGAGCGGAGAGATGTGCGAGGGGGAGGCTAAAACGCGCGCGAATGCGGACACACATCCTCAACTGATCGTGGAATCATTTCTTCCAAGTCGAACCATTGACCTCTTTTCTCAAGACCAAACCCTTCGTCCTCATCGTGAGCCTTGAGTGATGTTGAAAAAATGTCGAATCCAAGAGCTGCAATATGACTCAATAGGTTCTATCGAGTTTGCCAATATGCATTTGTTGACAGGGGTTCTTGACACGTTTCAAGGCATAAATGAAGTCCAGCGGAATCATGCGGCTGTGGCAATACCTCCAAGATCTAGATAGCCACTTTCTTGTGTGTTTGTGTGTGCATGTTAAGTTGCATATACTTTTCTCAATGACTTCGGATGTTTCTGGCTTTTTCAGCCTGAATTGTCAAACAGAATAAGACTAATAGTAGGTTAAGTAGTAATTATCCGGGAGAAACAGTGACAAAACGTATCAAATTCTGGCTTCTACTCCTGCTTGGAATCAGCATATTTACACCATTTTTCCTTCTTTCAATAATGCTACAAATTACGATGGGCGCCATTTCATTCCACGGGATTCTGCTTTCTTTTTCTTTTCTCTTGTCCCTTTTCATATACTGCTATCACCTTTACCGTTTCGTCTACAGAGGAGCAAAGCCAAAGTATCCAATAGTACCTCCAGAAGGACGAACAGATATCTATCTTCCCAGGACCGACATTCCTCGCCCGATTCATGAAGATCTGAGACGTTACCCCGAATTCTTCAAGAAAAAGAAACTCAAGCGTATGAAGAAGAAAGCCAAAAGAAGAGAGAAAATGAAGCGAAAGAAATAACACACAAGCGAAGAAAAGATTGCGACGCTCCAGAATTGGTGGGCCGGGAGAGATTTGAACTCTCGACCTTTCGGTTATCAGCCGAACGCTCCAGCCATGCTGAGCTACCGGCCCTTGCTGACGCTGCAGAACAAGAATTAACTACTGTTTATTATAAGCGTTTTCAGAAAGAAACTCTTTAAGCGCCTATTCTTTATCTTCTCCGGGTGGGTCCGTAGCCTAGCCTGGATCAAGGCGCCGGCCTTCGGAGCCGGAGACCGGGGGTTCAAATCCCCTCGGACCCGCCTTAGAAATAAGTTAAAATATCATACCATCTCCCCTTTCTATTGGAGGAGTGGATTAGCCTTCAGAAGAGTTTATGTGGACTATGCTGCCACAACCCCTGTGGATCCCCGTGTAGTTAAGGCTATGGAGCCCTTTTTCACGAAGTTTTACGGCAACGCCTCCTCACTGAACTCCTTTGGAGTTGAAGCGAAAAAGGCCTTGGAAGAATCCAGAGAGACAATTGCCAAGTTCATGAACGCTGAGGCGGAGGAATTAATATTTACAGGGAGTGCAACAGAGGCTAATAACCTTGTGTTGAAAGGCCATGCCTTTAGAGAAGGCAAAGCTAAATGCCACATCGCAGTTTCTACAATTGACCATGACTGTGTACTGAACTCAGCGAAATGGCTGGAGAGAAAAGGGTTTACAGTTACGTATTTGCCAGTCGACAAGTATGGCTTGCTGAAGATGGACGTACTCGAAGAGGTATTAAAAGAAAACGTGTCCCTGGTGTCTGTTGTTCACGGAAACAACGAGGTTGGAACGATTCAGCCAATTGAAAAGATTGCACGAACATGCCACGAACACGGCGCCCTTTTCCACACAGATGCGGTTCAAAGCTTCGGCAAAATGCCTGTCAACGTGACGCAGATGGATATTGACTTTATGACTATTAACGCTCATAAACTGTATGGACCTAAAGGTGTAGGTGCAACTTACATTAGCGAAGATTGCAAGATTGAACCTTTGATACACGGCGGCGGTCACGAATTCGGCTTAAGATCTGGAACTGAAAACATCCCCGATATTGTGGGATTTGCCAGGGCAGTGGAACTTCGTGAGACAGAGATGAAACCAGAGGCAGAACGCCTCACCCGTTTGCGTGATAAGTTGATAAAAGGTATTCTGGAGATCGAGGAAGTGTATCTAAATGGACATCCTGTAAAGAGGCTTCCCAACAACACTAATTTCAGATTCTCATACATTGAAGGAGAAGCAGTTGTTCTAAGCCTAGATACTGAAGGAATAGCAGCCTCCTCTGGATCTGCATGCTCCTCAATGACTGGGGAACCAAGTCATGTGCTTCTTGCCATAGGACTGAAACCAGAAGCCGCCCGCGGTAGTGTAAGATTTACTTTGGGAAAGTATAACTCTGAAAAGGACATCGACTACATTCTTCAAGTTCTGCCCACCGTTACAAGACAACTTAGAGCAATGTCGCCGATAAGACCTTAGCAAAACAGAAAAGGCAAACAGCCCAATCTTGATCAATTGTACGGAGTGGATATATTGGAAACCAAAGTAGTGGAAATCAAGGCAGTAAAGGATTGCAATGTGATTCTGGGCATGGCACATTTCATCAAAACCGCTGAAGACCTTTACGAAGCCCTTGTAGATTCTGTTCCAAACATAAAATTCGGTATAGGCTTCTGTGAAAGTTCTGGTCCATGTTTAGTTAGAAGTGAAGGCAACGATGAAGAACTGAAAGAACTGGCGGCTCACACAGCTTTTGAGCTTAGCTGTGGCCACTGTTTTGTAATCTTCATCAAGAACGCATATCCGATTAACGCCTTGAACAAGATCAAAAGAGTATCAGAAGTATGCACCATTTATGCTGCTACAGCTAATCCATTGCAGGTTATTGTTTGTGAAACGGAGCAAGGTAGAGGCGTACTTGGCGTTGTCGACGGCTCGAAGAGCAAGGGAATTGAAACTGAAAGCGATGTAAAGGACAGAAGAGAACTTCTGAGAAGAATTGGCTACAAACGCTAGCAAGCGTCCAAACTGAAGATTTCGTACCCACAGAAAAGTTATAACACATAGAGATTGATAAGAAGAGAGAAAAGGGTTTCCAAAATGACCCTATTAGATTTGATAAACATCTTAGGCGAATGGGTCTTAGGCAACTTCGACAAGGTTCTAGTTCCGATATTCACAATCGTTGCAGGATACGCCCTCTACAAGGTTATCAGCCGAAAGATCACAAATCCAAAAGCTCCGAAAAGGTTAGAGGACCATCTTGCCTACACGTTGAATAGAGTTGTCAGATGGGTGGCCGCTCTGATAATTCTATCTGCGATTTTAGCCCAATTCGGAATAACATTGGGTCTGATCTCAGGGCTTTTGACTATTCTAGGCGGCACAATCATAGGTTTTGCAGCCATAAACACCATTGGAAACGCCCTCGCTGGCTTGATAGTGATGACCAGTAGGCCTTTCAAGGTTGGAGACCGGATATTTTTTAACGGTCAATTCGCAGATGTCGTTGCCGTTGAATTAATCTACACCAAGATGATCACCCTTGACAACGTTTTGGTTTCCGTTCCAAACCAAGAGCTACTCAAGGCAGAGATCGACAATTTTGGAAAGAAAAGAATAATCAGGAGGCATGTAACGGTCACTCCTGGATTCGAGTACAACAGCCAAGATGTTGAAAAAGCCTTACTTGCAGCTGCTTACAAGGTGCCTAGAATTCTGGAGACGCCTAAACCCTATGTCTGGATGACCAACTTCAAAGACTACGCTGTTGAGTACACACTCTACGTCTTCATAAGTGACATAAAAGGACTCCCAGAGATAGATGCTGAACTGTATAAAGCAGTCCTCGAAACCTGTAAAGGGCATAAAATAGATATAAGCACGCCCCTGCTGCTTCGACAAATCCGAAACAGAACACTGGAAGCTTGAATCGCACTCATCAGTTTAAAGCTCATTCTGTTAAACATGGAGTCCATAGCACACGGTATTGAAGAGCATTTTCATCTATCAGTAGCCTTATTGCATATCACAGTTCTCACTGGAAGAGCCGTAGAATACGTTGCCTTGTTATCGAAAGTTTAACCTGTCTGAAATGGCAACCAGTTCTTCATCTCCTGAAGACCAGTACACTGTCTCTAACCAGCTTGGGATTTTAGCTCTGTTTTCATATATAAAGCGAAAAAAGGGGAAAATACGAGACGATTCTGTCAAAATAAGGGCTTTTTGTTCATGTTCTCAGAAGCGAAATACATATATACATTTTAAAGCGTGTTAGGAAAGCTTTGGAGGACAAAAAATGCATAGCCCTTTCAATGAGGAAAACTGGGAAGACTACGATTGGGAAGACGACTCGGAAGAAGAAGAGGAGTGATAGATGATGCCTAAGAAAAAAGGAAAGAAGAAAGGAAAGAAAGCAAAAAAATAGAGGTAGCCTAAGCCCTTTTCTCCCCTTCCTTTTTCTAAAGATCCCTTCAGCAAACAAATTTCTCTACATGAACGTACTTACTGTCTACTTGTAGCCAGACAAATCGAAAGATCTTAAAGCTCACACACGTTTCTTTGAAGAGCTAGTTTTATTAGCCGCAACAGCAATGTTTATATCGGGAAATCTCTCCTCTGATCTCCCTTAGCGACTAGTCATCGCTATCAACGTTAGAATACGCCCCGTAACTCTTCCGGCGGCGGCGTCAACCAAGACGTTAAAGGCGCTCAAAAACGCCCTACGGATGACCACGCAGTTGACCTCCAGTTACGGGGACAAGAATATGGAGACCTGATAACCAAAGTTAGGTCTAACATGGGCTTAGCGCACACAAAAGCAACCCCCAAATCCAACCCACAGAGGATGTGGCAACTCCCAAACACATCATAAATCCGGTTGATCCTGCCGGACCCTACTGCTATCGGGATAGGACTAAGACATGCATGTCGTGCGTCTCTCAGCCATGAAGGAGACGCGGCACACGGCTCAGTAACATGTGGCTAACCTACCCTTAGGACAGAGACAACCCCGGGAAACTGGGGCTAATCCCTGATAGGTGTGGACTTCTGGAATGAACTCACACCCAAAAGACGCCTAAATCATGCTTTAGACATCGCCTAAGGATGGGGCCGCAGCCGATCAGGTTGTTGGCGAGGTAACGGCTCAC
>CAYGBS010000031.1:0-16686 GCA_964348215.1 uncultured Candidatus Bathyarchaeia archaeon | reverse complement strand
AGGCAACCTTTTCCAGGTCCAGGCTTATCTGTTCGAATTGTAGGCGAGATTAGAAAGGATAAACTGGATTCGGAGAAGAAGGCGACAAGCATAGTTGAAGAAAACTTCTCTAAGCTCAAGCCCAGCCAATATTTCGCCGCGATTCTTGACAACAAAACGACCCCCCATAAACGAAGCATGCACATCCAAGAGGTTGCTGCACGTTTACTTAACGTTCCTTCTAGACATGTCTCTGTCAAAGCATTTAAGGCGAAAGCCACTGGCGTTAAAGGAGGGGAAAGGAGATACGGCGGAATTGCTGCAATAAAAGCCCAAACCATGAATGGCAGACTTCATACACCTTCTGTACCAAGTCTTGTTGCCCTTCAGTCTAGGATAACTACGGAAGCCCCATTCTTCACTAGGATCTTGTATGCAGTGAAGGAAACATCACAGAAACAGCGCTATGTCGTTGCTTTAAGAGCGGTTCAAACCCGCGACTTCCTCACAGCGAAAGTAGCTGAAATCCCATGGACAACTTTGACTGAAACGGCAGAGAAGATTTTGAAGGCTTGCCCAAACGTCTCAGCCGTGTATTACGACGTTACACCGAAGCCTCCTGCAACAATTGAAATGGAGTAAGGTAAAAAGTCATAAAGCCAAACGCCGCAGAATAGTATAGAGGGTTCAGAATGGTGCTAGTTAGAGTTCAACGCATCGAATCAATCCGCGACCCTGAAGGAGTCTTAGGTAAGCGTATAGAACTTGTGGAGGAACGTAAGATACCGCGATTCGCTATTCAACCAGCCACCGAAGAGGCTCGAATGGTGCAAAGCGTAGTTCAAGCGTTACAGCAACAGCTCCCTGTGCAAACGATGCGAACAAGAACCAACCTGCCAAAGATTATTCTGTTCTTAACTGAACAAGAATATGACCAACTTGGCATAAAATTCGATGTCAACCAAGTCTATGAGATTAAGCTTTCTAACCACAACATGAAGTTTAGCAGAGCATCCTAGGCAGAAAGATATACTTCTCTTCTTATCGTTCGCAGCTTTGAATGTCGTGGATGGAAAGATAGAACAAACATCATGTTTTTTATGGCGCGAAACACGTCTTCTTCTTCCCAGCTCTTGCCCCAGTCACAGTACACGGGTATTTCATCACCTAAGTCACCTTTGTAGTAGACGTAGATTGAGAGCAATTTCTTTCTAGAAGAAAGCTCAGTCTCAAGATTCAGAGAATCCGCGACCTTTGCAACAGCGGAACCAACGATTTTCAAGCGCCTAGGACTTGGTTTTCTTGAAGCATAAATCATAAACTTCCCGTTGCTTTCCAGCATGTTTTCTCACGTAAGGAAGTTGTCGGCTAAGGGCTTTTAAGAGGCATGGAGAAACGTCATAGAGCAGAGTGGAGAGAGATCAGTGAAACTATTGCGCACGCAAAATTGTAACGAAAAAATCTATAATTGCCCCACTTTAAGGGGATGATGAAAGCAATGAAAGCGAGAGTTCACGTGTTTGTTAGTGGCAGAGTTCAAGGGGTTTTCTTTAGGTCGGAAGTACGGCGGGAGTCTCGCAGGCACAGTGTGACCGGGTGGGTTAGGAATCTCTCAGATGGAAGAGTTGAAGCGGTCTTTGAAGGAGAAAAGAAAAATGTTGAAAGACTAGTTGAGTTCTGCAAAAGGGGACCTCCTGGAGCTAGAGTAACCAATACTGAGGTTGTCTGGGAGACTTACACTGGGGAATTTGGAGATTTTCATGTAACGTGGTAGCAAGACTAGGCCTTTAATTTGGGGACTCGGAAGTGAGAGTCCTTCCCTGCGCTGATGTACTCGCCGCCTGCTTCTCGAATTGTGGATGCGATTTTGGCAAAGTTCTCTGATCCTAGGTACTGACGCGGCGTTATTTTTATGAAGTCTTCTTTGTCTTCGAAGGTCAACATTGCCTCTAGCTCTTTGGTGAACATCATTCGTATGTCTTCTATGCGTTTTCCTACAGGCTTAGGAGGCGGCGCCGCTGGTTTTGCAGAAGGTGCAGCGGTTGGAGTGGCTGGTGGGCTAATTGCTTTTAGGGATTTTGAAATGTCCTGTAAGTCTTCAGAGATTTTCTTCAAAATGTCAAGAACATCACTTAATCTATGCAGTATATCTTCGGTGTCTGGCTTTACTTCGCTCATTCCTAGCTTCTCCCTTCTCCTTATTATCCGTCTTAGTTACTCATTTATTTTGCTCTCCCGGACAACGCAACGTAAAATAGCATCTTCTGACAGTCTTGGAAAGGACTGCTTGAGGATGTAAGTTGCTGAAAGTTGATGGAAGCCAGAAAAGCGGCAGCGGCACGATTCTCCGGCTATCAGTGGCCATAGCTGGCATCCTAAATAAGCCCCTGCACATCTACAACATACGTCAGAAGCGTCCTCAACCCGGCTTGAAGCCGCAACACTTAGAGGCCGTACTGACAGCCGCCAAACTCTGCAACGCAACCACGAAAGGAGTTAAACCTGGTTCCAAAGAGTTATGGTTCTACCCAACAGAAATCAGAGGTGGCAAAATAGAGGCAGAAATAGGCACCGCTGGAAGCATCCCAATGCTTCTAATCACTATTCTTCCCATATGCGCCTTCGCCAAAAACCCCGTTTACATTCACATTTCAAAAGGCGGCACAGATGTCTCTCACTCTCCCACAATAAATTTTCTAAGCCACGTCTTTCTTCCTATTCTCAAAAAAATGGGATTAGATACCTCTTTGACAGTTCATAAGTACGGCTACTACCCGAAAGGTATGGGAGAAGTCTCAGCCGAGATCCAACCTAACCCGAACCTTAGGGCTATACATTTCGATAGATTTGGAGAGCTAAAGTCGTTGGAAGGCTTGTCCGTTTGTACTTTTCTAGCTGATCGGAGAGTTGCTGAACGGCAGGCAAAAGCCGCCAGCGACTTCTTGAAAACTCATGGACACAAAGCTAGTATTCGAATCGTAAACGATTTTTCAAACCCTCTTCAGAAAGGCAGTTCTCTTACGCTATGGGCGCAAACTAACACTGGCATTTATTTGGGAGGCGACGCGATCGGTGAAATTAGAAAGCCCAGCGAAGTAGTGGGTAGAGAGGCTGCGGAAAATTTGCTACGGGAGATAGAAGCCAAAGCCACCGTGGATGTGCACCTTGCAGACATGTTGGTGCCTTTCATAGCGCTGGCAGAGGGCAAATCCACCCTCCTCACGCGTTCAATAACCGACCACATAGAGACTAACCTGTGGCTTGTCCAAGAAAACCTAGATGTAAAGTTCAAAATAAGCAGAGTTGGGAAGCTACACAAGCTGGAGAAGTTGTCTTGACGTTTAAAGCCAGAGTTAGAGGTATATACTCGACAGCGATGACCAAACTGTTGCTGGATAACGGGTTTGAAATAGCTCAAGCTTCTCCAACGATAAGAGAAAGATTCAATCTCGACGAAAACATGAAATCACCAGATGTTGACATTTATGACAGACGGAACAGACAAGGCGTACATGCAACAGGAACAGACAAGTGTCTTAAAGCCCTGAAAACACTCTTAACGCAAAATCTAACAGATGCGGTCTTCAGACAACAGCCCTTTCCGATTGACGGCATCTACAAGGGAGCAACAAAGCCAGCTGAAGAAACAGAGCGTTTTGTCCCCGTTGACATCGGATCTACGGTTGGCAGACTTCCAAAGAATGAAACCGATGCAAATGCGCCCTCCAATATTGTGGTTCAGATTCAGAAAAAACATACTTCTAGGAAACCACTGCTCAGCACAGAAATCAACATTCCAGGCAAATATGCTGTACTATTAGCTGAAAGAAAGATCAAAGTCAGTTTGAGAATCCGTGACTTCGAGAAAAGAAAGAGTCTAATAGAACTGGGAAATAAGATTGCATCCTCAAGTTATGGGATCATTTGGCGCACAGCAGCTGCGGACCAACCAGAAAAAGTTCTAGAAAGTGAAATAAACCATCTGGCAAAGACGCGAGAAGAAGTTCTGAAAAAAGCGGAAGATAAGAAAGCACCTGCACTGCTTTGGGGACCCCAATACTACATGAATGTAGAATTCCCAGCGCTCTCAAAATCAAGCTTGGACAAAATCCGTTCACAGGTAGCTCAAACCATCAAAGGACATCATTACTACAAGGCTTGTGGAAAGTCGGTTTCAATCGGCCTTGACATGGCAGAGAAAATACTCGAGACTACTGCTTCGGCCGAAGAAGTGCAGCGTCTATTCCAAGATACAATTGAAGCTAATTTCCCTATTGAGGGTACTTCTGTCAGCATTGAACACGTCAAGCCAGATGGCAATGTCTTCCACTTAGGGAAGGCGCTTGTGGAAAAACTGGCTGGCAATGGGTTGCGCTACTGCAGAGTTTTTAAAAATGAAGGAGTGTATGATAATTTGAACACGCCAAAGGAACCAGGTGACCGAGCAGTAACCGACGCGAAAATCGGAAGTTGGCATTATACGACGCGATATTTCTCCAGAAACGGCGTGTATAAGGGTGCACACATCAACCTTAACACTCCTTTGGAACTATACCCTAGGTGGATTCGCTACGTAGACTTGGAGGTAGACGTTTGCGCCTTACCAGATGGCAGTGTAAGAGCGGTAGATGAGGACGAGTTGGAAGAAGCTGTCGCTGAGGGCTTTATCAGCCAAAAACTAGCAACAATAGTGAAAGGTAAACTCAAGGAAATCCTTGAAAACTTCAAAGACAACTCTGGTTCGCAGAATTGTTGAAGCAAGAGTAAAGATTATAAGAGAGACTGTGTTGCTGGAATTCTTTGGGATTGAAGTATGAGTTCTCTCCTAAAGCTACGCGCTTCCATGATAGGTACACTAGCGACCATCATAGGACTCTCTACACTGTTCTTCACAATCATACTGACTCTAACTGGAACCTTCAACATTACGTGGCTCATCATTTTCGTGATCGGCTTTAACATTCTACAATGGCTAATCTCGCCATACTTGATTGACGCCATTTACCGAGTTCGTCCAATCTCACCATCAGAAAACCCCAAGCTGCACGCCATGGTGGAGCAACTGAGCCAGAAAAGCGGCATAAAAACGCCTCGACTCATGTATGCTCGCATTCCAATTCCAAACGCCTTCGCCTACGGCTCTCCTATCGCAGGTAGCAGAGTTGCCGTTACGGAAGGGTTAACGAAGACTTTGGATAGTGAGGAAGTTGAAGCAGTCATAGGCCACGAACTTGGACATCTAAAACACCGAGACGTCCAAGTAATGATGTTTGTCTCCATCTTACCTGCTATCTTCTATTACATAGGCTACTCCTTTCTGTTATCCTCCTTTTTCGGAGGAAGAGGTAGAAACAATGGTGGCGCCGGCGCCGCAGCAATCATCGGGTTAGTCAGCATATTCCTATACTGGATCCTCACACTATTCACATTGTATCTAAGCCGCCTGCGCGAATACTACGCTGACCGCCACAGCACATCCATCGTGGAAGACGGTCAGAGAAAACTTTCTGAAGGCTTGGCCAAAATAGTCCACGAAAGTGGACGAATGAAGAAGAAGAGGCCAAAATCAGGACACCTAAACTCTTTCAAAGCCCTTTTCATATCAGACCCTGATAGAGCTTCAGCAGATACGCAGGCAATGGCCCAATACGGAGTAAGCGACAGAAGACTGGTTGAGGAAGTGTTGCAGAAGAAAGTCAGTGGCATAGATAGATTTCTAGAGTTGTTTTCTACGCATCCAAACATTGTAAAAAGGCTTAAGGCTCTACAGCGACTTCGATAATGAAAAGCTTTCAGGAAACCTATCCTTTCAGCTTTGCGAATTCCTCATTTCGAATTGACATTCTGACGGTCTCCACATCCTTATACATTGGTCTGTCATCCTTGAGAAACGCTACACGTTTTCTTATTAGATTGTATGCTGCTTTAGTGCCTTTTCCAAGTTTGTCTGTCTCTCGGAATTCAACGCCTTGTGCAGCCGACAAAAGCTCTATGGCAACGATATATTCACTATTTCTAAGAATTTCTGTGGCTTTTCTGGCTGCGATAGAGCCCATACTTACGAAATCTTCGAAATTGGCGGATGTCGGTATTGAATCGACGCTGGCGGGATGGGCTAGGGACTTGTTTTCCGAAGCTAAAGCTGCTGCTGTATACTGCAGTGTCATGAAGCCGCTTTCCAACCCTCTCTTAGCTTTATCCCGAATTAGGAAAGCGGGAAGCCCTCTGCTTAAGTTCTCATCCGTTAATCGTGCTATTCTCCTCTCAGAAAGGTTGCCCACAGTCGTCAACGCAATGGCAAGGTAATCCATTGCTGCGGAGATGGGTTGGCCGTGAAAGTTTCCTCCAGAAAGACATTTTGCCTCTTCCGGGAAGATTAGCGGGTTATCTGTAGCAGAGTTAATCTCCACATCCACTACGCTTTTACCATGACCTATTGCCTCACGTACTGACCCTAAAACTTGGGGAATACATCTCAGCGAATACGGGTCCTGAGGATATATGCTTTCATCTACAGTTTCATCTTTAGTCTTTACCAACCTGCTTCCAGACAGGAGTTCTCGAATGTTCTTGGCGCTTTCGATTTGCCCTTTATGAGGCCTTACTTTGTGAATTTTCTCGTCAAAAGCATCCATCATTCCACACAAAGCTTCCAGACTCATCGCAGCCGCAACTTCAGCAGTTCGCAAAAGGTTCTCCACGTCATGAACGGCAAGAGCTGCAATAGCCGTCATCATTTGAGTACCATTGTTTAGTGCAACTCCTTCCTTGAAGTCGAGCGTTACAGGAGAAATGTCAGCCTCTTTCATAGCTTCCTTACCATTCGTAACGATCCCGCCATGTTCTGCCTCGCCTTCTCCAATCATAACTAAAACCATATGAGAAAGCGGCGCCAAATCGCCACTGGCGCCCACAGACCCCTTCTCCGGAATAATAGGATGCACGCCTCGGTTAATCATCTGCACCAGCGTCTCTAGAGTCTCTAGGCGCACTCCAGAATTCCCTTTAGCCAAGGTGTTGGCACGCAAAAGCATCAACGCGCGCGTTGTATCCCGGTTTAGCGGTTTTCCAATCCCTGAAGAGTGGCTTCGAATAAGATTCACCTGAAGCTTCCTCAAGTCTTCAGGCGGAATGATTACTCTTCCTAAGGCGCCAAAGCCCGTTGTCACTCCGTAGATTACTCTCTTTTCTCCAACAAGACGCTCCAAAGTTTCACGTGATTCTCTAACCTTTTTCTTGGCTTTTTCTGGAATCGTGACCGTAGAATTGTGACGGGAAACAGCAACCAAATCTTCAATGGTCAAGGTTTCTCCGTCGATAACTACTTTCTTCATCATCTTTCTCCTGCATCATCATGTATAATGCTAGGTGATTCGTTCTTCCAAAGTATATGGTAAATACCCAATCTGAATAATGGGTCTTTTATGAATCCACAGCTTCCTTGTGAAGAAGCTCCTGCACAGTCTTTGTATTGGGGGATTCCATTTTCATTTGTACACAAACCGTAGTGGAGCCCGCAAAATCCAACTGGGGAGGGCGGATTTTTAGTCATATGCCTTTTTTCTCCACTTTCAAGTCACCTGAGCATGGGCATCTTCACCGCGTTTTCTCTCGCAATCTTCTTGGCTTTTTCGTATCCTGCATCTGCATGTCTCACAATGCCTATTCCAGGATCAATTGTCAACACTCTAGTTAGACGTTTTTCCATTTTTTTCGTCCCGTCTGCCACGAGGCACATGCCTGCATGAATACTGTAACCTATGCCCACACCTCCCCCGTGATGAACTGAAACCCAAGTTGCGCCGCCTACCGCGTTAAGCAGAGCGTTTAGTATGGGCCAGTCTGCAATTGCATCACTGCCATCTTTCATGCCTTCAGTTTCCCGATTTGGCGAAGCGACACTTCCACAGTCTAAATGGTCCCGCCCTATCCATACTGGACCAGAAAGCTCTCCTTTGCGAACCATATCGTTGATTATCTTTCCGAATTTGGCTCTTTCTCCAAGACCTAGCCAACATACACGAGCAGGCAGCCCTTGAAACTCTACTTCCTCCTTTGCTTTCTGTATCCAGCGACATAGTTCCTCGTTGTAAGCGAATTCCTTTAAGATTACGTTGTCAAGTGTGTGGATGTCCTCAGGGGTACCTACAAGTGATGCCCAGCGGAAGGGGCCTCTTCCCTCGCAGAACATTGGCCGGATGTAACGTTGCACAAAGCCAGGATAGCTAAAGGCGTCTTTGTACCCGGCGTCGTAAGCTTGTTGACGCAGGTTGTTGCCATACTCGAAGACTATTGCACCCTTTCGCATCATTTCAACCATGGCTTCAACTTGAGCCTTAATAGTCTTTTTTGCTTTTTTCACATATTCTGCTGGTCTCTCTTCCCTCAGCTTGTCAGCCTCTTCCTTAGAAAGCCTTGCTGGGTAGTATCCGTTAAGCGGGTCGTGAGCTGCAGTTTGGTCTGTCAAGATGTCTGGAACTATGCCCTCCTTACTGAGCTGTGGATGCACTTCTGCAGCGTTGCCAAGCAACCCAATGCTTTTAGGTTTTCCTTCTTCTTTGGCATCCAATGCCATTCCAACTGCGTCATCGACGTTGTCAGTCCATGTTTCTAGATACTTGTGTCTCAAACGCCTCTCTATAGCTCTCTTATCGATCTCCACTGCTAATGCCACTCCACCGTTCATGACAACCGCTAAAGGCTGAGCGCCACCCATCTCGCCCAAGCCCGCTGTCAGAACGAGTTTACCACGCAGACTCGCGTCAAAATGCTCCTTTGCGACTGCTGCCAACGTTTCATAGGTGCCCTGCAATATTCCTTGAGTGCCAATGTAAGCCCAAGAGCCTGCTGTCATTTGACCAAACATTATCAAACCTTTCTGCTCTAACTCGTAGAAGTAGTCCCAAGTAGCCCACTTAGGCACCAGCATAGAATTCACGATTAACGCTCTCGGCGCTGACTCGTGAGTCTTGAATACAGCTACTGGCTTACCGCTTTGAATCAGCATGGTTTCATCTGGCTCCAATTGTTCCAAAGTCTCAGCAATTTTGTCAAAACACTCCCAGCTGCGAGCGGCTTTACCTGTGCCTCCGTAGACAATCAGATGCTCCGGATCCTTTGCTACCTCTGGGTCGAGAACATGGTGTAGCATACGGTAGACGCCTTCTATTTGCCAATTCTTACAATGAAGTTCCTTACCAGTGATGCATTTCACAGTTTGACTAGGCATTCTTATTCTTCTCCATTATCCACTACCAATTTTCCCTCTTTAACAACTTTATCCACAAGATTTACTCCAAACCTGTAACCTAAGAACTTGTGACTAGGAACATCAAGAATAACTATGTCCGCCTTCTTGCCGCTCTCCAAACTTCCCACCTCCTGAGCGCAGCCCACCGCGTGAGCCGCGTTTATAGTTGCTGCAATGATCGCTTCCGCAGGAGTTAGATGCATTTCTCGACAGGCAAAGGAAATAGCCATTTGCATATTTTCTGTCCAGCAACTTGGATTAAAGTCGGTGCCTAAAGCAACTGGTACTCCCAGCTGAATCATTCTTTGTGCATCTGCATATTTACCGGCCATCAATGAAAAGGATGCTGCGGGAAGCAAAACGGCCACAACCCTCTCTTTAGCCATGGCTTTCAGCCCTCTTTCCGAGGCGAAGAGCAAATGCTCTGCGGAAATGGCTCTAGTCTCTGCCGCAAGTTCCGCTCCGCCAAAGCTCGTCAACTCGTCTGCATGAACCTTGGGCTTTAACGCATACCTTCTGCCTGTCTGTAAGACCCTTCTCGACTGCTCGATGTCAAAGACGCCTCTTTCGCAGAAAACGTCGCAGAACTTTGCGAGTCCTTTTGCCGCAACCTTCGGAATCATTTCTTCAACTACTAACCCCACATAATCACTAGTTTTACCTTTATATTCCGGCGGCACTGCGTGGGCTCCAAGAAAAGTTGGTACAACGTCCACTGGATGAGTTTTGTTCAATTCTTTCGCTGCTTCTAGACATTTAATCTCATCCTTCGTGGTCAGTCCGTAGCCACTTTTTGCCTCCACAGTTGTTGTACCGTGCTTTAGCATAATATCAAGCGTTTTTTTCCCAGCTTCAACAAGCTGTCCTTTAGACGCTTTTCTTGTTTCCCGAACAGTTTTGAGTATTCCTCCACCCTTTGTTAGGATTTCCAGGTAACTTGCGCCTTGGAGTCTTGATTCAAACTCCTCTTCCCTCGCTCCTGCAAAAACAAGATGTGTATGAGAATCAACAAAACCAGGCATCACCACCTTGCCCGTAGCATCTATTGTTTCTTCTCCCTTGAATCTTCTTTCGAGCTCTTCCGTTTTTCCGGCAACAACTATTCTGTCATACTTAATGGCTATGCAGCCGTTCTTGACGACTTCTAATCGTCTGATTCCCTGTCTCAGAAGAGGTTTTTGACTCCCACGGCTAAGCATAATAAGCTCACCAGCGTTTTTTATCACTAAGCTCACATTTTCCTTTGTCACTCTCAATCCTCTGTTCAACAGTTGATTTTCTCGATAGATTCGATGTTCCACGGGCATTGTGGAGTGTAGATTATCGTTATCTTCTTTTGCGTCATGAAGTCTTATTTCCCTTCGATTGTTCCATTGCTTTTTGCACAGCCATCTCAAGCACTCTATCTTTGCTTAGGTTATCGATTTTAAGGTAGTAGGCGACTATGTCGATTAGCGCTTTGAGTGGCGCCAAGCCGCAAAACTCGGAGCCTACAATGGGTACATTATACCGTTCTGCTTCCAATTTGATAACTTCGAAAACTCTGTACAGTGGTGTTTTTTCAAAGTCCGTTATGCTCATGCCTATCTGGGTGACTTTCTTTTGAGGAATCTCCGCGCCCATAGCTTTCACAGTTGTGAATCCGCCTTTTTTAGCGTGCAAAGCCTTCGCTATTTTCTTCGCTGTCTTCAGGTCAGAAGTGCCCAGATTGACGTTAAAACCTGCCATAACCTTGCGGGCACCTGTAATAGTTGCACCTGCAGTGGGGTGGGCTTTCGCTGGGCCAAAATCTGGTCTGCGCTCAGGTTTTTTGATCATTTCAGCCAGGGCTTCATATTCACCTTTCCTTATCCAGTCCAAATCGCTTCTTTGAGGTTTGGCTGCAGCTCCATAAAGGTAGACGGGAACTTGATACTGCTCGGCTAAGGATTTGCCAAACTTCTTTGCTGTTTCAATGCAAGCTTCCATTGTAGCGTTTTGGATTGGGATGAAAGGTACTACGTCAACTGCTCCGAGGCGTGGGTGTTGTCCTTTGTGTTTATTCATGTCTATGAGTTCTATCGCTTTGGCAGCCATGTTCAAGGCAGCGTCCGCTGCTGAATTTTCGTCTCCTACAAACGAGACGACAAGGCGGTTGTAGTAGTCGTCAAAGGTGTAGTCGAGAAGAAACACATCTGCCGTTCTCTTCAATTCGCTCAGAATAGCTTCTACAACCTTTGGGTTCGAAGTACTGAAATTCGGAACGCACTCGATAGTTTTCCTCAATTTGACCCTTCCGTTTCGATGACAATAGGTTTACTTGACTCATCTGTAATTAAGATTATCAAAAACTGTAAACATTTAAATTCGAACTCAGGTTCCTTATTCATTCGGTCTTCTCGGAGAATTTCAGAATTGCCGCAAGACGAAGCGTTTGAGATTCCCACTTGGGAACAGATTTACTCGATGCTTTTGGATCTAGCTCAAAAGATTAGAAAGGACAAGTTCACCCCGCATATAATTGTGGGAGTCTCACGGGGTGGTTGGACTCCTGCAAGGGTCTTGTCAGATCTGCTCGAAAATCCAAAGATCGCCAACGTCAGAGCTGAATTTTATCTGGGAGTTGCAGAAACCAAGAAGGAACCTGTGATAACTCAGTCGGTCTCAGCTAATATTAAGAACAAGAGAGTGCTGCTTGTTGACGATGTTTCTGACACTGGCAAAAGCCTTCGCTTAGTCAAAGGCCATCTGATTGAGGAAGGCGCCAAAGAGCTCAAAATTGCAACGCTCTATTACAAGCCATGGAGTGTTACGACTCCCGATTATTGTGAGAGGAAAACTCGTGACTGGATAATTTTTCCGTGGGAAAGAAAAGAAGCTTTGAGAAAAATCGTCGACAAGTTCGAGCAAGAGGGGAAGTCAGCTGAAGATGCCAAACAGACATTGGTCAGTCATGGTTTTGATCCCGAACTCGCCGAACGCTTCATAAGAGAAATATCCGAGGGTTCTGCATGATAAAACAAGTTGAAGGATTTGACAAGTACATTGCAGTGGCTGGCTTCAAGGATGTTCGAATACGTGAAGTTGACCAAATTCTAAACTCAGCACGAGGAAGATTAGATGGTGTTGCTGTACAGCTTTTTGCTGCGAAGCTAGTGGCCGGATGGCAACATCTTTACTTTGCCGCTCTCAACGCTTTGAAGGCCTTTAAGAACAAAACGAACATTTCAAGAAAACTAGCTGTCGAAACTCTTCTCTACGTCGCTGCCCAGAGGCAGATTAGGGTTGCCTTAGACCTCGTTGGGATCAAACAAGACTCCAGGAGAATTGCCGTGCTACTTATAGCAGACAAAGAAAGAGATGCTGAGAATTCCTTGGAAGAGATTTCAAAATTGATTCCAGGCAAGCGCGATGACAATGTTCTCGACTTGTCAAAGAAAAAACTAGAGAATATCAGAAGACTCTTCGGCATCAGCGAAACTGAACTTGCTTCAAAACTGGAAAAGAATGGAGAAAAGAGGGCTCTTTCCGATCTGGTGATTGAACATGTCGCTCTCCTGGTTACTCAGCGATAGGTCGGAGCTTCTAGAAGTCTTCCTGGGGGGATTACACATGTGCATTCCATCGAGCACTGGGCAGTAAAGATTTGAAGGACATTCGCAATCCCAGAAAGGCTGATTGCTTCTGTGAGCTTTTGCCCATATGTTACATCCTTGTTAAGCCTGGCTTTTAGAGTCGATTGAGACGACGATGCCAATTGACACAAGAACAAATCCCAGAGTACTTAGCACCATGCCTCCAGTCTTGTAGAGATACATCCCATAACTTGCTCCAAAACCATAGATAGGAAGCCCCAGAAATACTAACGCGAAGCCCCCTATTAGAAGCATAGTTCCAATTACCTCAAACTTTCCAGATGTAGCCTTTCTCTTCAGCGGATAATCCTTCGTTGACATCTACCTTCACTTCTAAGACAATAAAAATAAGACTTTCGCATGTAAGACCATTTTATTAGAAGAGCAAAACTCCATTCCTGCGTTTTCCAGCAGTTCAACAGGTTCACGGAAACCCCGAAAGAACTATTATCAATCCTCGAATTTCTCTTTTGTTGTCGAGATTATGCTAGAGGGATCAAGTACTGATATCCCAGTGAACCCACCTACAACTTCAATCAGAACAATTTTATCTGGGTTGGCTAAATCTACCTCGCGTTCAATGTTTGCTGCAGCAGCCTCAATGATTTCGTTGCTTGACAATTCGGTGAACCTCTTTTCGACGGTTACTCGAAATGTCTCGTTTTCTCTTATTTGTGCGGCAAGCTGAGTGGTCACGCGTTCAATTTTGTCCAAGCTGGTTTGTGTCACTCTTTGAATGGGGATTATACGGAGGCTGTAGCGGAATTCGTAAGGACGTTCTTTCAATATGTCACGAAGTTTTCTAACCGTTTCCAAGGGGGAAAAAGATGTTTTAGTGGCTATCAATCCTGAAACTCCTGTCTTGTCAACCTTAGCTGCGGAATCCCCAATTTCGCCCAGCAGGTACCATATTTCTGAGCAGCCGTTAGCTTCATTTCCACGAGCCGTTGTCACGAGGAGATTGAAATCTCGAAGCATAATTTTCCTTTATATTTCCATTCTAAAAGAAGTTTCTCTCTGCAAGACAAGTGGGGGATGTAGAAGTAATAAAAGCGGAGGGTCTATCCACTCTTCTTCGTTTCTAGAGTCGTTGAAGGGGGCGTCTGTCCTGCTCTATCTGTGATTTTTACGATTTTTCCTTGTTCCACAGTTACGTAGTAAACGGTTCCATAGCCTTCACCGTTACCAGTAGCATTGTCATAGTTCAAAACTTGACCATTTAATGAATATTTTGCGTCAAAATCAAAGGTTACTTTTGTGTATATTGTTATCGTCTGGTTTACTTGGAGATCTTCTTCAGATCTTCCATACCACGACTGGTTTCCTTCAAGGACTTGAGGAACCGGATCATCTGTGGTGAGGGTGCCAGGGTCATCAAAACTCATCTTGATCATAGCGTCTTGATAGTAAGGGATATCAATCACAGTTGCAGTGAAAATACTCTCTATGATACTATCATTCAGAATTAGAACAGTGTGGTTTATGCGAGCCCATATAGCTGGAATGGGTTTACCCGTCGGCAAGTTGTCGTAGTCCACCAATTGATAATAGGCTACTACTCGACGAATGGGGAAGAAACTTGAAATGCCCATTGTAGTAACGGCAAGAATTAGGATTCCTACAACGAAACTTGAAGTTACCAATACACCGAATCTCCTGCTTCTGTAAACGGGCATACAAACTCCTATGGACAGAGTAGGCGAATTCACACTTAAATCATTTTGTTGTACATTTTGTACAAGTAGTTGTCCACTACTTAGTTTTGGGCAGCAAGTGATAAAAACGAAAGGTTTCAACGATGCTTATGACTAATCCTATTAGTGATATGACAAAGGCCACCCCGAAAAATCGATGTTGGGGAAGGTAGATCAGAAAGCCAACTGTCAATACGCCAAATATGAAAACCAAGAACAGCATGTGAGGAACAATCCAGCTCCCAGTTATGAGAAAGAATCGCAATAGGCCAAAGCTTCTGCGGACAACATGGTAATTTCCATACCGGTCTTTACTCACAAGATCTAGCCGTTCAAGCTTCTTTAAGTGATGCGTCGCTAACCATGTGCTCGAAAAACCCAGGGCATTCTGAACCTCCCTGGCTGAAGCTTCTTTCGCCTTCAACATGAAGACGTATACTCTAAATGTATTATATTCGCCTGCAACCTCTCTTTCC
This sequence comes from uncultured Candidatus Bathyarchaeia archaeon, assembly GCA_964348215.1. GTDB lineage: Archaea > Thermoproteota > Bathyarchaeia > Bathyarchaeales > SOJC01 > CAYGBS01. The sequence continues at coordinate 1,673 of CAYGBS010000031.1, read as the reverse complement.
AATTCTTCGGGCTCAGGACTCGAATCCATGCTCCCATATCTTCTTTCTCATGAGACTTAGCTTTTGTTCTTGGGCGCGTGCACATTGGCGATAGAGAGAACGTTGCAGTATGCAGAAAAAGAAAGCAGAAAGTCACGGTTTAAAGGAATTTGCCAAGGGTTTAAAGTGATATCTTGACCATTGTGGCCACTCCTCTGGTGCAGGTTCCTTTTCGAAATGCACTGCCAGTTTCATACCTACCTCAATCTTGTCGAATTCAACATCCTTTATCATTCCTGGCAGTTGCGCTCCTTCTTCCAGTTTAACTATCCCGACCGCGTAGGGTGTCAATGACTGGAATTGTTCGGGTGAAACATGAATGACTGTGTAGGTAAGTAGTTTTCCTTGTTTTGGAAGTTCTTTCCAGTTCAAGTCTTTGGAGAAGCATTTTGAGCACATCGGTTTCGGAGGCACCAACAAGGTTCCGCATCTGTTGCATTTGGCCCCCATAAGTTTACCCTCTTTAACGAGTTTGTAGAAGCTTTCAATAGTGAACGGAAGTGATCTTTCAGACGTTTCTAGTCTCTCCTATAAATGTTCACGACGCCTGTTGCCCCCAAACCCCCGACGTTATGGGTCAAGCCTATTTCGGCGCCTTTAACTTGTCTTCTTCCGGCTTGTTCAGTCAGTTGCTTGTAGATTTCGTAAGCTTGCGCCGTCCCGGTAGCGCCCACCGGGTGGCCCTTTGCTTTCAGCCCTCCGCTGGTACAAGTAGGCACTTTGCCGCCGATCTGACTCTGTCCCTCTTCAATGAAAAGACCGCCTTTTCCTACCTCGCAAAAGCCCAAGTCTTCGTAAGCCACGATTTCCGCAATAGTAAAGCAGTCATGCACCTCTGCAACATCTATATCAGAAGCTGTGACTCCAGCCATTCTGTAACTCTCCTCTGCTGAAAGTCTACCAACCTTAAGAGAGGTAAACTGTTCCCTTTCATACAACCCAATAGTGTCGCTTGCTTGCCCTGAACCAGTTATATGAACAGGCGTGTCAGTAAATCGCTTGGCAAACTCAGGTCGAGTGAGTATTAGACAGCTGGCACCGTCAGTTATCAGCGAGCAATCGTAGAGTCTAAGAGGCCACGCAATAACCCTGGAAGACAAGACCTTCTCTAACGTTATCTCCTTTTGCATGTGGGCTTTAGGATTCATAGCGCCGTGATGATGATTTTTCACTGCCACCAGGGCCATCTGCTCTGCTGTTGTGCCGTATTTGTGCATGTGAGCCGTTGCAACCATGGCGAAGAGCCCGGGAAAAGTCAGACCATTCCACTGTTCGAAGGGAAAGTCGCATGCCATAGCTAAGTATTCAGTGACATCTGCGGTGGCCCGATGCGTCATTTTCTCGACGCCGCCAACCATTACAACATCTGCGAGACCTGAGAGGACTGCGAATATTCCGCAGCGTATGGCGGTAGCTGAAGAGCCGCAGGCTCCTTCTGTTCTAAAGGCTTGGGTCGGCAGCAGACCTATCCAGTCTAGAACCGTGGGTCCTGTGTGGCCTTGGTGTTCGAAGGATTCACCCATCATGCCGATGAAGGCTGCTTTTATCTCCTTTCTAGGATCTAGGTTTGGGCATCTTTCGAAAGCCTCATTTGCGGCTTCGACGAAGAGTTCTCTGCGGTATAGTCCTTCTCT
>CAYGBS010000030.1:7591-16865 GCA_964348215.1 uncultured Candidatus Bathyarchaeia archaeon | reverse complement strand
CGTGTCCTTTGTGATGCGAACTATTCCGTGGGGGCGGCTTTTGGTAACCGTGAAGGGTATGGCGTGGCCGAGCATCATAACCAAGGTTGTATCGCCTTCGACAAAGGTGCGTTCCATCAAACGATTTTTGACAAAGTTTGTGAAGTCTTGGTCCACGTTTAGACGCATGTCAACAGGTGCAAGAACTACGCTTGCCGCGTTTTTCACGGAAGCTGGCTTGATTGTAACGTATTCGTTTATGGCAACTCCTGCGTTCTTACGCGTGAAACCGTCTATGCGGAGTATGCCACGGTTCTGGTCTTCGCTGTAAGCAGGCCATGCGATGGCGCTTGTTCTGCGTTTTCCTGTGATTTCTATGACGTCACCGGCGCTTATGCCTAGTTCCTTCATGGTCTTTTGGTCTAGGCGAGCTATGCCACGGCCTACGTCTCGCTGTTTTGCGTCTCCAACGCGGAGTTGTATTTCACTCATGTTTGAGCCTTCTTTGCTGGATAAATATGAAGTTTTCGTGAAGTCGAAAAGGTCTGTGTGACTTATAAATGTTACAAATCACTCATGTTAACGTGTCCTTCTCACCATGAGCGTCTGAATTTGGCTGACGGTTGAGATCTTTCCTATCCTTTGTTCCATCTTATCCAAAATCCCTGTTTCATCCTCTGGAATTTGAATGTGGGCTATGAGAGCGTTTAGTCCAAAGGCGATAGGTTCGCTTTGGAAGTCTGCGTAGACCTTTGCTTGCTGAGGAAGAACCTTCTCTATCTGCTTTTGCAGCTCCTCAAAGTCTACTTCTATACCAGTTGGAAAGATCTTGTAGCTGACCACAATGTTTGCCATGTTCAGGGCCCCATGAACCCACATTTTGGACATTTGTAGCGGCGTCCGAATTGGCGGCATCTCTGGCAACGCCAAATAGTTATTTCGCCACAGTTCGGGCAGTCGAGTTTTGTGGCTCTTTCAGCGGGGGGTATTGTGCGGTTGCAGCTGGTGCAGATAGGTATATGCAGGGATGTTTCAGTGCTCATGATAAGCGCTTCCCTCATTTTTGAATGCAGATGCTATATTGGAAAGTTGCTTATATAGGCTTGCCAACTAGAAAGAAAAATACGCTGACATCATCCCCCACAGCATTCTATCTTGCTCTTGTAGCGTTACTCTATTCTTCGACGAATGCGCAATCCGAGGGAGCCGCTATTCTCGCTTTATGTAACACTGCATAATGTTCGGACATACAGCACACTCGTCTGGAATCCCTGCACTCTCAGGGAGACATCGCAGGTACCCCAGAAAATGCCTACAGCTCTTTGAAGGTCTGCTAGCCACAGCACTGGAGACCCCCTGTCCTAACCGCTCAACCGTCCCTCCTCCCTCTAGCCTTGAGACTATCATTCCATCATCATCAACAGGCCTCACACGTAAATGTCCTAGACCATCCTGCTTACCGCTGCTATCGAGTAACAGCTCTAACCGAAGCATACAATGAGGACAGGCATAGTATGTCTCTCGAGGAAGCTTAGAGTAATCTGTGACCATTACCGGCTGCTCAAACGGTCGTCCGCACTTAGAATAAGGACACATTAGATCTTCGGACTTCAAAGCAAACAGCCAGCATAGCGTCTATTAATATTTCATATATTGATTCCTAATAAACATTGCTGTATCAGCGTACCACAGAAATACAGCAAAAACAGCCCCAGCTTTTTGATTTCAGACCACATGTATAACATAAAGACTAAATACGGCTCTCCATTCTCATTGAAAAGCATATCTTAAGCTTTAGAGTTGAGACAAAAAACCATGCAGCAAAAAAGGCATCAAGGCAATTCTGACTTATTGAAGGCTGTATCTGAGAAAGCAAGGCTGGAAGAAGGCGAGGAAGCCGTTAGAAAAGTGCTTCGCGAGGTCTTCAGAAGCAGAAAAGTAGGCACTAAGGAACTCGCGTATCTCACACAGCTTCCGGTGCCAGTTACTGCAGCTGTAAGAAGAGAACTAGAAAAGAAGGGGCTGCTGGGCAGGAACGGAGGCGCTTCGCTAACTGAAGCAGGAGAGAAGTTCGTCAGCGAGAAACTTGGGCTTGTCTATCTGGAAAGACTAACATGTCCCGCTTGTCAAGGCAAACGTATCGAAATCCCTGAGAAGCACATCTCTATCCTGGAAAAGCTCAAGAAACACTTGAAGACTCGACCAAGGCCTCTGCCTTGGCTAGACCAAGCTCACGGAACACCTGAAACCGCTCTTCTAAGGGCCCTCTTCATGCTGGAGAAAGGGGATGTTGAGGGAAGAAAAATTCTGTTTCTGGGAGATGACGATTTCACCTCTGTAGCAGTTGGACTATTGAAGACTGCAGAGGAAATAGCAGTTCTCGATGTGGACTCAAGGCTGCTTGAAGCCATTCAAGTTATCTCCAGAAGGGAAAACCTCTCCATCACCTGTGTTGAATGTGATCTTAGAGACCCCCTCCCTCAGCATCTACGTCATAAATATGATGTTGTCTTCACCGACCCGCCCTACACCATTCCTGGGCTGACCTTGTTCATTTCGCGTTGCATAACAGCCCTCAAGCGGAGAAAAGGCGCAAGCGTCTACTTGGCCTTCGCTCATCAACCTCCAAAAAGAATGCTAATTATGCAGAAGGCTTTGAGTGCTATGGGACTTGCCCTTGCTGAGCAGGTTCCAAGGTTCAACACTTACGAAGGGGCAGAGATGTTTGCTAACAGTACTTTTCTAGCAAGACTTGAATCTACTGAGAAAACAGAACCATTGGTAAAAGAAGCTTTCGATGGCAAGCTTTACACTGGCGAAATCGTACAAACTGTACGAACATACCAGTGCAGGTGCGGCAAGCTAAATGATGTTGGCACGACTTACCGATTTAGAACAGTTGAAGAGCTAAAATCAGAAGGCTGTCCAAAGTGCGGCGAAACCAGAGGTTTCAGGTTAATCAAAAAGCAGAGGCTTAAAGAAGCCTTGGCTGAAAGATTGACATTGCGGAATTTTAGACGAGGCGACTTTCCCACTATACTTGAATTTGAAAGAGAAATTGCGAAAAAGTCTTTTCCAGAGACGCCGATTCTCGAGGAAGAACATCACAAGGAAAAACTGGAAAAGGCGATAAGAAGAGAACTCAGCAGCCTTAAAGTAGCCCTTTTGGACGATGAGATTGTTGGGTGGCTGTGGCTGAGAACAGAGAAAGATAGGAATACAAGCGAGAAATTCGGCTACATAAAATCCATCTTCGTAACTCCGAAGCATCGACATCAAGGGTTTGGAAGAAAACTCATGGAAGCTGCAACACAGCATTTTCTAAAAAGGGGAATCATGAGAGTAGATCTTATAGTATCCGCCGTCAACTACGATGCTGCCCTGTTCTTTGAAGAAGTTGGCTTCGAGACACAATACTCGACGATGAGGAAGAAGCTCACAAAAGAAGGAAGGTAACAAGATTGAAGCAGATCCGAGAACTGCTAATAGATCTCTATGGGTGCCAGGGCAACCTAGACGACGCCGATTTCCTAACTGATATCTTGGAAACTGCAGCTCAAAAGATGGGAAGCACGATAATCAAAACCACAGCTCACAACTTTTCGCCAGCAGGTACAACAGTCATCATCATCCTCGCCGAAACCCACATGTCAATCCACACGTGGCCAGAACACAAATACGCTGCCCTAGATATTTTCATTTGCAGCGAAGAGATCGACCCTGAAATCGGATGGCAAGCCGTCAAAAGGGCCTTGAAGCCTTCCTCTTTCGAAATTCACAGACTGACGAGAAGAATAGAGTAGCACCTTTTGTGCTGCCGCCAACTTTATAACCAGTTTCGGTGATTAAACATCTGTTGGCGGGTGAGTGGGCGCCTCCCATCCGTTCCGCCGTAGAAACCCCGGAATAGTGGAGGTGAAAACTAAGGATGGATACGAAAGACGTTACTTTGACGGCTCTTTTCATCAGCTTATATGTTGTCATCAATTTAGTTCAAGCTGCTACCGTTGGAAATCCAGCGATCTCTGGACCCGTGCAGCTGCGTGTTGCAGACTGCTTGATCCCTCTTGCAGCACTGTTTGGATGGCCTGTTATAGTGGGGGTGACAGTTGGAGGCTTTCTGACAAACATGTACGCTTTCATCCACCCAGTGGATGTGATCTTTGGACCAATAGCTAATTTGATCGCAGCAACTCTAGTCCTATTAGTTAGGAAACATCAACTGCAAGCTTGCATAATTGCAGCTCTACCCATAGGAGGCATAGTAGGTGGAGGATACCTCTGGTGGTTCTTTGATTCTCCGGACATATTTGGCGTAGACCTACCAGTATGGATGGCAATGGCGATAAGTATCACCATAAGCAGTCTAATAGCTACAGCAGTCATTGGCTATGCGTTGCTGAGAATACTGAGCAGACCTGGCATAATTGAACCGCTGAAATCTCGCGGAGTGAAAATCCATACTTGACAAAAAAAGCAGGGTTGGGAAACGGTTTTTTCTCGGAGTTCCCCCATTTCTGAATGATAGGCTGTGTAATGCTTCACATATGTAAGGTCGGGGCTGAGGATCTCTCTTTTCTTTCGGAGTTCATCGTGTTTACTGTTGTTCAGCTGTTTCTTCTGTAGCCTCTTGGAACAGCTTCTTTACAGCAGTTCGTCTGGATTTCTGTGCAAGGACGTCAGCTGTCACAAAGTCTAGCGCTTCTTCAGGGCACCATTCAACGCATTGCGGTTTGCCTACCTCTTTGCATGTATCACATAGATAGACGACCTTTTTCTCGGGGTGCAGCATGATTGCGCCGTAATCACAGGCTTCAATACACCAGCCGCATCCATCGCATTTGTCTTCGTCGACCATAATTATCCCAGTGTTTTCTTCTTGCGATAGTGCGTCTCTTGGACAAGCAGCAACGCATCTTGGATCTTCGCAAAGTCTGCATGCCACCGCCAAATTTACAAGAGGGTTGAGGCGTATGACTCGTATTCGAGATTTTGTCGGGTTGTAGGTTTTCTCCTTCACCATGGAACAAGCGTACTCGCAGACACAGCAGCCAATACATTTTTCGGGGTCTCCTGAGACAAACTTCTTTTCATGAAGTTTCACCATGTCACTTTTCTCCTCCTTTCTTTACTATGTGAGCGAACTCCTCTAAGCCCAGTTCTTTAAGTTTCTTAACAGTAGGCATTCCTTCCTTGGTCCATCCACGTGCCTCATAGTAGTCGTCCAATCCTAGGTCGAACTCTTCTTGGTTGACGAAGCTTCCTTTTGCAACTCCTTCGTCAGGTATAGGTGTGTTCATGATCTTCGGTGGCAACTTGTCATATTCCCTCGTTCCCACGCCTTCTCGGATGTTGAAAAGTCTTGCCAGATTGTTGATTCTTTCACCTGCTTTTCTCAAGTCCTCAGGGGTTACTTTGATTCCTGTTGCCAGACTGTAGTAGTTAGCCATGTCTTCGAGTCCATCATAGTATGTGCCTCTGGAGAACTTGCACAATATGAGGGAGTCAATGACGTTGTATATGTCTTCGTTGTCCATGACTATCTTTCCTCTTCCTTTCTCGATGGCGAATCGATTGACTTTTCCTTTGACATCAGGTGAGTAAGCGCCAGATCGAAGGTGGCACGCTCCTCGGAAGGAGACTGCGAATCCTAGTGCAGCAGTCTTCAAACCCCTAATGTCATAGCCTGGTAACTCCAAACCTTTGATGTGGCAGGCATATTTCTCGGCGCCTTTTCCGATTTTTTCAGCTGCTCCTTTTGTTCCTTCTGCCAGTATGTCGCCAATGCCGCTTCGAGTACCGATTCTCTTCACCATTTCGATCAAGGCTTCGTGATTGCCGAAGCTAAGATCCAAGCCGTCGACATCTTTCTTCTTGAGGATTCCGTGCTCATACAGGTCCATAGCAAAGCCGACAGTGACGCCTGTGCTAATACCGTCTATACCGTAGTCGTTACAGAGTCGCATGGCTTCAATGATAGCATCCAAACGGTCAACACCGCAGCTTGGTCCAAGAGCCCATAAGCATTCGAACTCCATTCTCGTCATGGATCCTTTGTAGGGTCCTTCAGGTACAACTGCGACATGGTCACAACGCATAGCACATGTTGCACAGCCGATGATCTTCTTCACAAAGTGTTCATTCAAGTATTCTCCGCTGACTCTCTCTGCTCCTTCAAAGGTAGCTTGAGTAAAGTTTCGAGTTGGCAAGGCTGCAAGGGAGTTTAGAACGAGAACGTTTTCTGGTGTTCCTAAGGTTCTGTACTTCCTAGTTGCTGGGCCCTTCATACGTTCATGTATCATCTTTATGAACTCTTTGAATCCTTCCAAGTCTGCTACGCCTACATCTTTTGTTCCGCGGACAGCTACTGCTTTCAAGTTCTTGGAACCCATAACAGCGCCCATACCGGTTCTTCCAATGGCTCTGAACTCGTCGTTAATGATCGAGGCGAAACGCACAAGTTTCTCTCCTGCTTCTCCAATTGCCGATACGCGAATGTAATAGTCACCTAGTTCTTCTTTGAGGGCGACGTCTGTCTCATAAGGTGATTTGCCTTTAAGGTGTTGAGCGTCCAACAGGTGAACCGAGTCGTCGTCAATCCACGCGTATACGAGTTTTTCAGATTTCCCTGTAAAGACAACGGCGTCATAGCCAGCTCGTTTAAGTTCAGGACCAAAGAAGCCGTGAGCCTTAGATTCTGCTACTCCTCTAGTTGCAGGCGATTTCGAAGTGACAGCATATCCATTTCCAGCAGTAGGCCCCATAGTGCCGCTGAGGGGCCCTGTGACGAAAATCAAAGGGTTATCAGGGCTGAAGGCGTCGGTACCTGGCTTTGAGTAGTCCATGAGCAATCGAATGCCGAGCCCTATGCCTCCGATATACTCCTTAGCATGTTCTTCTTTCAAGGGCTCTGTCTTGACTTTCCCAGTGGAAAGGTCGATGTGTAATATCCGTCCTGCATAGGATAACAATATTTTTCCTCCAATCGCATTTCACGTTAAGAAGACAATATCATGAATAGACTGGTAAATATGTTTTCTTATTTCTATTCTAGAATTTTCAACTTACACCTTGTAAGAACACAGATATCAAGGAGGAAAAGGGCAGCCTCAACAACAATCACTGCAGAATGATACAAAAAAGCCCAGTTTTTCCATGGGTGTTCATAGAGGAATGTTCCAGAAACCTTTTTATTAGGAACCACGTTATTTGCATATTGCTGAAAAGAAAGGAGAACAGGAAAAGATGAAACTAAGAAAAGTTTCTGCAGCTATCCTATTTGCTACGGCTTTACTGATGATGACAGCTATTCCACTTCCTTCAAGAGCGCTGAAAGGTCCGAGAACCGAAGACCTGATCCTCTACTACTATGAAACAGTCGACAGCGCCTATGCAGCTTTGAAAGCTGGAGAGATCGACATGGTGGGCTACGAAATTACAGCTGACCTGTTTACCGATGCAAGCCAGGACGCCAACATAGTTGTCGGCCAAGTCGCAGACTCAGGCTTCTATGAGTTTGACATCAACAACAACGGCACTATACTCACATTTCCTGACTGGATCTCACCCACAAACTACGTGGAGATGAGGCAAGCCATCGCTTGGTTGACAGACAAAGACTTCATCGTAAGCGAGATCACCGGAGGCTTCACAGAAAGGATTGACCAGATGATCGCAGCTCCCTACTACGGCTGGGCAAACGCTTCTATGTCGTACCCCAACTATCCCTACGAGTACGATCCATCCGCAGCAGCCGCAGTCCTAGACACCAAATTCCCCGAAGGCTCAACATCGAACCCGTACTATGATCCTGGATTTCCAGGTTCAGCTGAGTTCATTCGAACCTATCCTACGGGCCACTCGAAAGCAGGCAGCGACTTAGACCCCTTGGAAGTTGTCGTGAGAACTGACGACTTCAGAAGGTTTGAGGCTGGCCGGCTTCTATACGGCAACCTGAGGAAGCACGGCGTCCCCGTTAACCCCTTTGAGGGCCCCAGCTCCGATACTTACGACAAGGTGATGGGCCAGTTTGACTATCACATCTACACGGGCGGCTGGAGCGTGGGAAGATTCCCACCGTTAACCCTCTACGCCTTGTACCACAGCCGATTCACCTACGCCTACGGTCCCAACTACGTCACCGGCAACGGAACCTATCCTGAGTTAGACGCGCTCCTTGAAGACTGCAACTTTGCACTAAGCTACTCCGAAGCCGTTACTGCAACCAAGCTTGCCACAGGCAAGATGACTGAACTCGCCGTCAACGTCCCATTATGGAGCAGCCTCTCTTACTGGGCTTGGAACAAGCACTTGATAGGAGTCGTCAACATGTTGGGTGCTGGCCCTGAAAACGGCTATACCTTCCTAAACGCTTACCGCGACGACACGCCTAGCGGCGGACCCATTAGATATGGTCCTAAGACTCCCCCCAACGCTTTGAACATCGTCTACTCACAATGGTATTACGACTACCAGAACTTAGACAGAATGAACCTGTACGGTGGTGTAGACGTACCTGCCTACGACCTTTCCATCGACCAGCCTGGTTTCGTTGAGAACTGGGAAACCGGCATCTGGTACGACTCAGTGGCCGCCGAAAACAAGACTGTGCTTACGATGAAGTTCAGGCCTGACGCGTACTTCGTTGAACCCGTAACAGGCAACCAGAAATCCAACGTCAACTCAAGCCACTACTTCTTCAACATCTGGCTCGACTACAACGTCGACCCCTCAGGCTGGTTCATAAGCGACGTCGCCGAGGTTCACCATGTCGACATGGTGAACACCACAACGATTAAAACATACTTCGATACGCTCAGCTACTGGAACACCTACTACGCCAGCGGAATCTTCCGACCGATGGACACCTGGGCACAGCATACTGAGCTCATCACGAAGACCAGCGAATCCATCGCTTGGTCAGGCACCGGCACAGTTGGACTAACCAACGATCCTTGCTGGATCGAGTCAATCGATGTGGACGGCACACCGCTAACCCACGGCACTGAATGGAACATCGTCAGGGGCGACCTTGAGATCCTCACATCGCAGACAGGCACCCTCAACGTGGACTACTGGTCCCCCAACGACCCCCGAGGCTTCACCCCAGGCAACCTAGCCTGGCAGACAATCCTCGAAGGAGCCGGCGCATTCTACGCAGTCAACTTCGATCAAGTAGGCGGCACCCTAAGCCTGAAGAGGAGCCCCTTCTACTACATGGAAACGCCACCCCTAGGCGAAATCGACTACGTAAGGAAGCCAAACGGCGCCTACAGAGTCGACATCTTCGACCTAG
>CAYGBS010000030.1:0-7581 GCA_964348215.1 uncultured Candidatus Bathyarchaeia archaeon | reverse complement strand
AGCTGACGGCAGCCAAGGAACAAACGTACCAAGTACCAACTGGTTCGCAGGAGCCGACACGACACCTGAAGGCGGAGTCGTCGACATCTTCGACCAAGTAACCGTCACAGGCCACTGGCTTGAAGAATGGGACGTTCCCCCATAGACAAGGAAGCAAATAGAATACAATATCAACGATCTCCTCCCTTTTTTTTTGGATGCTTCTATGAATGCAGAAAATCTGGGCTAGTGTTCCTGTCTACGGAACTCATTCCAGAAAACTTGACGTCTTATATTCAGGTTTATGTAATCCTTCGCAGCGAGGCATTTAGAACCAAAGCTTAAATAGAAATCATCCGCTACTAGTAACGGTGATCGGCCATGGGCTTGAAATCTTACATTGCTAGGCGGATCATATACATGGTCATATTGGTCTTCTTAGTTGCTTCCGTGAACTTTGTTCTTTTCAACCTAATGCCAAACACTACTTTAGCTAGGTATGTGCAGCGAGCCCAAGGTAAAATGACGGCGAAACAGTATAGGGAGCTTGAGGCGAGCTTTGGATTCGACCGACCTCTCCATGTGAGATACCTCACATACATTTCTAACATGTTTACCTGGAATTTTGGATTCAGCTATGATACGAGGGACTACGTGCAAAATACCATAGTAAGGGTGCTACCCAACACCCTGCTGCTTATGGGCGTCGCTGAACTAGGCTCCATGCTTGTCGGGATTCTATTAGGAGTGATTGCTGCCTACAAAAGAGGAGGCACCGTCGACACCGCACTTGTCACCACTTCTCTGGCGACTTATTCAGTTCCCGTGTTCTGGATCGGATGGCTGATACTATCCTTCTTCAGCGTGCAATTAGGATGGTTCGAAGTAGGACGAGTTACACCCCAAAGTTGGGCTGTAACCCCACCTAGCAATTTGTTCGAATACATCACAGGCCGCCTCTACATGATAACCCTCCCCTCCATCACCCTCTTCGTCTTCCTCTTCGGCGGTTGGATCCTTCTCACAAGGGCCACCGTCCTCGAAACAATCACCGAAGACTATGTCACCACCGCCCGCGCCAAAGGCCTCCCTGAAAGAACCGTTCTCTTCAAACACGTCCTAAAAAACGCCTCTCTTCCCCTAATCACAAGCGCCGCCCTCACCTTCGGCTTCCTCATCTCCGGCGCCATAATTACCGAAACAGTCTTCTCCTATAGTGGTATGGGCCTCCTTGTCTGGAAAGCCATACAAAGCACCGATGTTCCTGTCATGCAAGCCTTCTTCTACGTAATCGCCCTCCTCGTAATCGTAGCCAATTTTGTAGCAGACCTTCTCTATGGTGTCATAGACCCTAGAATAAAGTATGGGTGACCCGTCATGGCATCACGCAAGAAAGAAGTAGCCTTCGCCATCCAAAGGTTCAAAGGGTTCTGGAATCAATATAAACAGAGCAAGCGAGGTGTGCTTGGAATAATCATAATCCTTATCTTTGGAATTACTGCGATATTCGCTCCTATTATAACACCGTTAGATCCAATGAGGCCCAAGTGGCCAGGACACTTTCCAGGCAGTGAGCAGCCCAAGCTAGCTGCCAAATTAGCTGTTCCTATATGGTATAGATCTCTTCTGGGCATGCAGGACTTATCAGAGAACATGCAGGTTGTTGATGATCAGGAATTTCAGTCGGAAGAAGTATTCAATACGCAATGGGAATGGGCGATGGATAAGCCTCAATATGGAGTTTCCGTAGAATACAGTTCGACAAGAGGAGAAAATGATAATGACGGATGCATAAGAATGTCATATCAACGCGAAGCAAGTCAGGTGCCCCCTGAGGACGGACAAATCAGCGTAACACTGAGCAAACCGTTCGAATTTCCTTTCCAAGGCAACCCCAAATCCTTTTATTGGCATCAATCCATATACGTTGAAAACAAGACTTTTCTGGTAGCTTTTCCCGTGGAAATCACAGTTGAATTCCGCAGAGGAGACGAACCCGGCTCGTTTTTCGCAAGCAAAATAGCATTTCCGATAACACAGCTATTCGATGAAAATGGTACATCAAAATGGTACAGCAAAGCAGGAACTTCACTTGGCGATCAGGGAACATTGGAAGAAGAGATCTTCACAGGCGCTGGAAACTACACCTTAGACTTCACAATCACAATCATCGATCAAGACGCTGCTGGAAATGCGGATATAACAGTCTACGTCGATAATTTACAGATGATACTGTACGGTCAAGCATTCGGACTGCTCGGCACTTCATCACTGCCAGAAGCTTCACCCAGAGACCTTTTCACTATGCTCGTATACGGAACCCGAATATCCTTCATGATAGGAATACTTACAGCGATATTCTCCGTGCTAATTGGACTGGCAGTAGGGTTGGTTTCAGGATACATGCGTGGTCTAGTTGACGAGGGACTCATGAGATTTGCGGACTTTCTGCTAGTCTTGCCTGGTTTGCCGCTGTTAATCGTTCTGGTTACAGTTCTCGGTAGGTCAATCTGGAACATTATAGGCGTAATGATATTCATGGGCTGGATGGGTTTCTCACGAAGTGTAAGGTCCATGGTACTCAGCTTGAGAGAAAGACCATTCATCGAAAGCGCCAGAGCCGCTGGAGGCGGAACTTTCTACGTAATTTATCGACACATTCTTCCCAACGTATTCGCCTTAGTATACATTTCGCTAGCAACATCAGTCCCAGGGGCGATAATTTCAGAGGCGTCCTTAGCATGGCTTGGGCTAGGTGATATCAACATTCCATCATGGGGAATCATGCTTTATGATTTCAGCAGAACTCAAACTGCCATCATTAAAGGTCTCGGCGAATACTGGTTCTGGGTGATACCTCCAGGATTTGCCATAGCAGTTATGGCAATGGCCTTCATCTTGATGGGATTCTCCCTAGACGAAATCTTAAATCCGAGGTTAAGAGAAAGACGCTAAGGAAACGCACCGCCTTTCCATCTCTCACGATCAAAACAAGTTCGCAAATCCCCGGAACTTCAGCTTCTTCCCCCACCCTTGCCAGCCAAAAAATCAATCTTCTCCTCGATATAGGTCCAGAAACTTCTCTCAAGTTCTTCCTCGGCTTCTTGAGATTTCGCTCCCCGCAAAAAGAATATGCCTCCGCCGAACAATTGTGTCAAGAGACCAATCTTCACATACACGTCGGAACGTGCCCCAACCGTGAAACGTAACCTAAAATCATGTGGATCTCCAGACACAGACACGGTAACCTCGTCAACAATCTCATGCATATACGTCGGCAAGGCAATGATTCTATAAGCTTCTATGCGCTTCTCTCTCAACATCTTAAACTTCCTCCTCCTAAAAAAGCGCTCAATCCATTCACCTAAAAGAGACAAGTCGACATTCCTGCCAGCATAGCGTTTTTCCAAAAAACCACCTTCATCCTAGGCGTTTCTTCCTAAATATGACCTGACCTTTAAGCGTTTTGAAATGAACCACCAAACATTGTTGAGAATGATGGTAAGCTTAAAGCTTATATAAACAAAGCCTTTTGTAGTTAATCCTAACATGGGTAGGCTAAAAGGTGAGCGAAAGAACCTAAGTGATCCGGCATGCCAATATTAGACGTTCAGAATCTTACAACTTATTACTCCACAGGTAGAGGATACGTCAGGGCTGCTGAAGGAGTGAGTTTTCAACTAGAAAAAGGCGAAGCCATGGGCTTGGCTGGAGAATCGGGATGTGGCAAGACTACCGTAGCCCTTTCTTTACTTAAAATTCTCCCTTCGAATGGCAGTATAATGGATGGAAAAATCATTGTGAGGGGTGTTGACATTGTCAGCATCGGCGAGGCCAAGATGCGCAAGGAGATCCGATGGAAAGTCATATCAATGGTATTTCAAGGTGCTATGAACGCTCTGAACCCTCTTTATAAGGTAGGTGATCAGATTGTTGAAGCCATTAGACTGCATGAGGAAGAGGTAACTAGAAGAGAAGCTAGAGAGAGGACCGCGAAGCTTCTTGAAATGGTGGGGATAGAAGGTTCAAGAGCTGACAACTACCCCCACGAATTTAGCGGCGGGATGAAACAGCGCGCATTGATAGCTATGTCTCTAGCAAACAATCCTGACTTAGTTATCGCTGATGAACCAGGCACTGCGTTGGACGTCATTGTTCAGGCGCAGGTTCTGAGACTAATGAAAGAGCTGAAAGACAGGCTGAATCTATCTGTGATTATGATCTCCCATGACCTTTCGATGATCGCTGAAGTGTGCCAGAAATTGGGTATCATGTATGCAGGTTACTTAGTTGAATACGGCGACATCGTGAAAATCTTCAAGAAACCCTTACACCCATACACCGTGGATCTAATAGAATCTTTTCCCAGTATCAAAGCTGAAAAGCAGGAAATGATCTCAATTCCCGGCTTCCCACCAGATCTCTTAAATCCACCTCCTGCGTGCAGGTTTCACCCAAGATGCAAATACGCAATGGACATTTGCAGAAAGGCAACGCCGGAGCTGATTCAAATATCGGAGAACCATTTTGTGGCATGTCATCTGGTTAAAGGATAGGACAGTGAGGGAATAACATGGAAGATTTGGTGATGAAAGCTGAAAACCTGAGGAAGTGGTTTCCAGTCAGTTTAGGTTTCTTTAGAACACTCTTTTCGAAAGATGAACTGTTTGTGCGCGCGGTGGATGACATTTCCTTTGACGTAAGGAAAAGTGAGATCTTTGGCTTAGCTGGAGAGAGCGGCAGCGGGAAGACCACTACTGGACGACTTCTACTTAGATTAATTGAATCCACAAAGGGGAAAATATACTTCCATGGCAGAGACATCACATCAATTCAAGAAGAAGAAATGAAGCCCTTGCGACGCAATATGCAGATAATCTTTCAAGATCCTTATGAATCTCTAAACCCCAGAATGACTGTTGGAGACATCGTGGCTGAGCCTCTAAGGCTGATGGAGAGAACAATGGAATCCAGGAAGGTTGAGGAAAAGGTGGGGCAAATACTGGAGGACGTTGAATTGACGCCCCACGAAGAGTTCATTCTGAGGTATCCCCATGAATTGAGCGGGGGGCAAAGACAAAGAGTCGCAGTGGCTAGAGCCTTCGTGGTTAACCCTGAATTCATCGTTGCAGATGAACCTGTTTCCATGCTGGATGTCTCAATAAGAGCTGAAATTCTCCGTCTAATGATGACACTTGTCGACAAGTATAATGCTTCATTCCTCTACATAACCCACGACTTGGCGCTTTCGCGACACATGTGTGACCGTCTCGCTATAATGTACTTGGGCAAAATCATGGAGATGAGTGACACCGAAAAAGTCGTTTTCGAATCACTACACCCTTACACAAAGGCACTGATTGAAGCTGTCCCGATACCTGATCCAACAGCCAGCCGTGCTGAAACAGTTATTAAAGGCGAAATCCCGAGCCCAATAAGCCCGCCTCCAGGATGTAGATTCCACACACGTTGCCCCGCATACATAGGAGACATATGTAGAACTAAAGAACCACAGTTGATCAACGTGGGCAAGAACCATCTAGTTGCCTGCCATCTTTACGGGACAGAGAAGTAGAACAGCCTTTCCAAGTTCCCACACGGCAGGACAGACTTCACTTTCAGCCCTTTCTGGACCTAGATGGATGGGCTGAGCTTCCTGCAGCCCAAATCGACAAAGAAACGCCGGCAATGATAAGTGCTATCCCAACAGGCAAAACAGCTGTGTAGGGATATTTCCTTTCCACAACTGTTCTATAAAGCTCAAGCCACGGCAAAGTTCCGTCAGGGGGATAAAAGAGACGTGGAAGGTAAGCATAAACATGAGCAGTGTACATCCCATCATACTCAGCCTCTCCTCCTATTCCCTCCAAGGGAGAGCTGACAACTAACCCGTTGTCCTCATCTTTTGACTTCAAGGAAATATTAATGTCAGGACGGAAAGTATCAGTGAACAATACTCTAAAAGTTGTATTCCCCCCACTCGGGCTCGTAATGTTGACATCAACTACGGCAGAGGAATCTACAATCGCGTTCTCCGGATCTACCGCAGAAAAGACCACAAAGAGTCTTTCACCCTTATCGAATTCCCCTGAGATCCGCCACTTCTGAATAGGCAGGTTCTCCTTCCGATCCACAGTTTCATTAATCTCAGACTCATCCGGCGTGTAAGATACTGAAAAGGTGATCACACCGACAAACAAAAGGATAATTCCCAAGGCTAGAAATGACCTTCTCATGAAACCATCTCAATTCTTCATCAAGGATTGATGAACCATGTTTTATAAAACCTTTCCAACAGAACACATGATTTGCTTAAGGAGTCAAGATTAATGGAAATAGAGAAATCTTCCAGAAACCTTTAATTATAGAATGTATAGTTCTAATAATTGCTGAAGAGAAAGGAGAAAAAAAGAATGAAACTGAAGATGGAGAAAGCTGTTAGCATAGCGATTGTTCTGATGCTTTTATTCGGCATAGTTCTAGTGGCGACACCTAAAGTACATGCGCAACTGACTACTGTCAGATTCTACGGAAGCCCCTATGAAGTTCACAACCTAGACGAGGTATTCACCGTTGCAGCCGTGGTTGAAGATGTGACAGACCTCTCAGCCTTCGTGCTGCAGATGGAGTGGAACACAAGCCTCCTCCAATATGTATCCCACACCAACACCTATCCCAAGGCAAGCTTTCCTGGCCCAAATGGGCCTAGCCCTTATGACGGAGTTCTTGTCGGCGCGACAAGTGAACTTCCAAGCACAGACTTAGACCCAGTGGCTGGAATTCAACGTATCGACGTATTCACGCTTCCAGCAACACGCTTCAACGGTAGCGGAACATTGTTCACCATGACCTTCCAGGCGATAAACCAGAAATATGGTAACCCAGCGGACTACTTTGAAACTGTCTTGAACTTCACGGAGGTCACTCTCGTTGACCACAATGCAGTCGAGATCTCCGCCACAGTTGAGAACGGCATAGTGCAGCTGTACAATCTAGAGGTTGAGTATCCACCTGAGCCGCTGCTGAAGGTGGAACCAGAACTCTTTGAAGCCTCATCTCTAGGCGAGGAATTCAACAGCACCGTGTGGCTTATGGCCAAGAACGCGACTACAGGCGAGATCGAACCCCTGTCCACCTTCTGGGACGTTGCAGGCATCGACGTGTGGATGCACTTCGACCCAACTCTCATACAGGCAGTGGACTTTTATGTCGATCCATTCGGAGATTTCGCAGGCTTCTGGCCAAACGGCATCTACATCGTTGCGAACGAAACCGACAACGTAGCAGGAACAGTACACATATCATTCGTCGGCGTACCAGGACCAGGTGGAGTTCATATAGCCCCATCTGGACAGCTAAGAATGTTCAGCGTGGCCTTCAATGCAACCTTTGAGTCAGAGACTTTTCCGCCACCTTCCGCGCCAATATCATTGAGGAATCCGATGGCCTATACAGGTGACTATGTCTTCGACTCAATAGGCGGACTCATCGACATAGCAAACCCGATGGGTACCTCTTGGCACGAGCTTAGTCCAACGTTCAGCGAAGGACCGTTTGAGCTTATCAACTGGGATGACAACGGCGACGCCGTTCTCAGCCCAA
>CAYGBS010000029.1:14093-16984 GCA_964348215.1 uncultured Candidatus Bathyarchaeia archaeon | reverse complement strand
GTGACGGTAGCTTGAGGCTATTTCACTTTTACAAACTTTTTTTTCTTCCGTTCGTATCTGCTGGTGTAGTCTTTGTAGATTTCTACTAGTCCCTTCGTTTTTAAGGTTGAGATGGCGCCAATCATTTCTTTGCTAGGCATGTTTTTGGGTTGAACTCTCCCTGCCTCTTTGATGAATTCAAAAGTTTTCTTCTCTATCCTAGTTAGTCTTTCAGTTATACCTTTCACTATTAACTCCCCTGTTTTTTCCTTTTGAAGTTTGGGAGAGCAAAAGTTTTCAGGAGGCTTTTATCTTTTCTTTGGCGAGTACTCGTCGGAAGGTTTTACTGCATTTGGGGCACTTGTAGTGGCCTATGGTTAGTTGTAGTCTTTCACCGGTCTTGCTGGGCCTTCCAGCCATTTTCCAAGTTTTAGCTGGCACTGTCTCTGTGGCGCATTTTGGGCATGCCGCTCTGTGTGGGCTGTTCAGTGAGTTCAAGAGTTCTCTTCTGAGATCTTCTCCTTTCTTGTCGATTTTCTGGACGAGCTCTGCGAGTTCTGTTCTTTTGAGAACGGCGCTTATCCACTTGGCGAAGTCTCCTCTTTTTTGGTGGAATTCTAGGGAGGCAGCTGGAACCTTACTTAGTTTGTTTCTGAAATCTTGTAGGTTGAAAGCAGTTTCAGAGAGCGGTTTCCCAAGATCCTCATAGAAACGGAATCCCTGTTCGCTGGCAACTTCTTTCTCAGCTGGTTTAGCTGGGCGGTTACATTTAGGGAGCTCTCCATGGTTTTGTTTGTACTCGTCTAGCAGTTCCTTCGCTCTGTCTTCAGGCCTTGAAGTAAGCTCCCTTTTATAATACTTAGTTTCACGTTTGCACGAGTCGTTAGAGAAGTCTTCCCTCAGATAATGGGTGAAGTCTTCTCGCAGATTATTGCTCTCTCCGACGTAGATTAATGCTTGATCTCTGCCGTAAAACGCGTAGACTCCAGGTTCCTCGGGAACGTACTTCGCTTTGTCTCCCCAATGGTACATTTTACCTGAGATTGACATGCTTTAGCACCAATAGCTCATTAATTAGGGTGGATGCGCCCTTCACAGGCGCCCCTTTTCCTTAAATGCTCATAAGTGTTATTTTGATTTATCTTTCTTACTGTTTGTGGAGTTATGTATTTTTAGAAGTCGCATCAGGTCGTTCTGGAGACGGCTCGTCCAGCCACGTTCAAAGTGGAATGAGGCGTTGTCGCTGATTAATCTGATCTTGCAAGAGTAGTTGGCGTTGGAATAGCCTTTGCAATCGGATTCTTTTTGAGGAGTCTTGCCGCACTCGGATTTGCATAGCCTGTCTATATGCTTCTGTATCTTAAGGTAAAGCTTCTCGGGCTCAAGTGGCGGCATGAACCTGTCTGACACCATTTGAATGTTCTTTCGCTCCATCTCTTCCTTTGCAGCCTCTGTAAATCTTTTACTAATGAGGACGCCCTTGTTATAGTCTTCATGCTCCATCATCTCAGCCATCTCCCTAACAGCATTTATGCCAACAAAGCCTGATCTGGATTTCGGGTCGGTTATAACACGCAGCAAAACTTTGTCATCTGAGTTGGCATCTGAAGCAGCAATGTCAACTCCCTCTCCCCATCTCTGCCTTTCCTCACATTCGTAATCCTTAACCGCCATCACGAACTCTGCCTTTTCTTCGACACTATTTAACCTGTCCACCTCCACGTAACCTCGCTATCACTCCACTGTGCAATCTGAAACAGGTCACCATCAAATCCGCTGAAGAGCTTTGATGATTTAAAACTGATCTTCCACCCATCCTTGCCAATATAATTGTCATATTAATTAATATACTCTTGCATGACAGTTTAGAAAAAGCTGCCTGTCTATCTTTGACACAGAGAAGTGAATGTGCATAAAGTGAAACAAACGTGTTCACGCTTGAAACTAGACAGATAATATACCAGATCGACGGCTTTCAAGTCGGAGGACGGCCTGGAGAGCTGCCCACAGTCCTCATCGGCAATATCTTCTACAAGGGTATGCCAGAAGTTTCAAACCACAAGGAAGGAAGTTTCGACAAAGAAGCAGTTTTGAGGTGGGTTAAGCTCACTGAGACCTTTTCTGAAGAAGGCGGTGTACCTCACCTTTTAGACATCATGGCGATGTACCCGGAGGCTATGAACAGGTATATCTCATTTGTTTCTGAGCATACTGACACTCCTTTTCTCATCGATGGAGCCAACCCAGAGACTCGAATAGCAGCTTTGAAGACTGTCAGGCAGCTTGGCCTCGAGGAACATGTCATTTTTAACGGACTCACGCCGAAAACTTCGGCGAACGAATTGGAGGTCCTCCGCGACTGCAGTGTCAAGGCGGCCGTTTTGATGGCATACAATGACCTTGACTACTCTCCAGAGGGCAGAATCAGCATGTTGAAAGGCTCGAAGAAGAAAACTGGACTGTTGGACATGGCGAAAAAAGCGGGGGTAGAAAAAGCGCTTGTGGACACAATAGTTTTCGATGTTCCCAGCATTTCTTATGCAGCAGAAGCCATCAAACTCGTGAAAAAAGAACTCGGTCAACCCGCTGGTTGTTCACCTGCAAACGCTACGTACTCTTGGAGACAAGCGTCCAAAGGTTCTGTTCTGAGCGAAGGCTTTGCAGCAGCAAATACATCTGCCCACACAATCGCCCAATGTTGGGGTGCAGACTTTCTCATCTACGGACCACTCAAGCAAGCTAAGAACATGATTCCCGCGTGCGCCGTCAACGACGCCATAATCGCTTATCATGCGATGAAACGTTTCGGATCAAAGCCTTTGGTGAAAAACCATCCGCTTTACAAGATCTTTTAGCTGAGCAAGGCCTTGGCTTTTTTCAAACATTCTTGTGCGTCCGACGCATAAGCGTCA
>CAYGBS010000029.1:12126-14083 GCA_964348215.1 uncultured Candidatus Bathyarchaeia archaeon | reverse complement strand
CTTCACGTGTTTGTTCTGAGACTGCGTTGCCCCCTATTATCACCTTTATCTTATCTCGCAGGCCTTCTTTTTTCAAAATATCTAAAACATCTTTTAGGTGATAGATTGTTTCCTCCATAGAGACTGAAATCGCTATAATCTGTGCTTTTTCACGAACTGCAGTTTTCACGAATTCTTCAGGAGTGATATCTACCCCTATGTTTACGACTTGAAAACCCGCTGATTGAAGCGTTGCTGCCACAATATCCTTTCCTAAGCCTTGAATGTTCCCTTTCAACGAACCTATAACGATTTTTCCCTTCACCATAGCTGGCTCAACCTCTAAATACGGCTCAAACAATTTGAAAGCCTCTTTCATCGCTGACGCAGAAGAAGCAACATCGATGACGAAATACTCTCTTCTTCTGTACCGCTCGTCCACGGTTTTCATAGCCTTCATCAACATGTTCATAGCTGCATCAACTGAAATTCCCCTGTCTATTGTCTGCTCGGCCAGTCTTCTTGCCTTCTTCACATCGCCAACAACGACAGCGTTCTTCAACTCTTCTAGAATCCCATTGCTCAAACATTTAACCTGCCTGATGAGAACTTCTGCGTAACATATACTTTCCCAACTTCACTATCTTTAAAGTTTTCACTTCTTATGTCTTCACACACTATTCTGTCAGTTTCCCTAGATGATAGACTTGCCTACGAAAACAAAACGATTGCAAATCTGCCCGACTATGTGGTTATGGGCGTGTAGCCATCGCAACAATATTTATATCCATATGCAACTTCAACATGGATGGTTTAGAAAAATGTGCGAATTCACTGTGTTTCTTGGCAAAGAGATCCTTTGTAGGGATATAGTTTACGCGAAGATTGAAGGAAACAGGTTGCTATTGAAAGATGTTCTAGGTGCTGCTAAGACTGTAGAAAACTGCAAAATAGTTGAGGTTGATGTTGGATCGGAACGACTGGTTCTATCAAAGTAGCAGCATTGTTCCCTCATATCTCCAGTATCAACTTATGTAAGGCAGGTCTAAAGGTGTGCTCTTTTCTCCACATTTTTGATGCTTTTGAATTGCAAATTCTATTCCTTGCCGTAGATAGCTCTCAGTCAGCATACCAACAACATCCTGAACAGGCCTTCCGTGGCAGAAAAACTTCAATGTCGGTGTGCCCATTATTCCATATCTGGCAGCAAGCTTTTGGTTCTCCGGGCTCTCTAAGACATTGAATTTTGCGAACTTCAGTTTGCCCTGATATTCTTTGGAAAGTTCAACGTAGACTGGCTCAAACGTTTTGCAATAGGGACATTGTGGATGCCAGAACTCAACCACGATCAACTTCTCAGATTCTAGAACTTCTTTCTTCCAGTTTGCAGCATCTGTTTTCACTATGTTTTCAAGCATTTCGAATTATTAAGCCTCCTTATCGGCTTGAGGATTAGAGTCAATTTTGTGGTGCGAAATTTAAGTCTTGATGTGTAGGACTTGGTCGACCGTTTTTGATGATTTTCCTCTTTTTCAGAGCCACCAAGCAATAGAAAATGAGCAAGTCCTTGTAATCTTTGTTTGTGGGTTTTTCATCAGATAAACAACAAGAAATATGCCTTTTGAACCCAAAGTACCTGCATTTGACAGTTACGCATTTCTCTAGATCATTCTCATGTCATCAAAGTAAACGCCACATCTATTTCAATCCCAACCATGAATGCTCTATGTATATCCCTATCTTTCCAGTGACCATCAGGCATCGTCAATCATCTTTTTGACTTCTCCTATCGACATTGAGGTTCCGTGCGCGTGGTTTATTTTGGGAAAACTGCGGGACGGGATTCTTAAACGAGTTTAACGGTATGAATGTGCCAATGCTATGCTTTGCGGTTCGAAAACATCCAAAGAACGCAACGGAAAGACAAAAACAGAAAAAGTGGATTTTTATGCTCTGCCTTGTGTTCTGCAAGGATTTC
>CAYGBS010000029.1:0-12116 GCA_964348215.1 uncultured Candidatus Bathyarchaeia archaeon | reverse complement strand
ACTAAGTGAAGCACGACCTCCGACTGAGATTAAAGTATCTGGAGTCTAGAGAAGTTTTGGTGAGGGTGCCGGCAGATAGAATGGTTTGCTGGAAGGGACCACATTCGTAACGGTTAGCTTTGACGTGGATCGGGATTTTAGTTACGAGGATTTGAGTTTAAGTTCTACATTGCTGACTTTTTTTTTTATCATATCATTAGAAAGTAATCAATTGACTCGGGAGGGGTCAATTCTATCGGTAGAGAAATTGTATAGAATAGTCTTTCATAAAGATTTAATACCAAGTTTAGCCCTAATTGTTCCCTAATTGTTCCCTAATCTGGATGAGATGATGTAATGAGATCAAAAGTGATCATTGGAACGGTGCTAACATTGTTTTTAATAGGTGCGCTAAGTGGGACAGTAACGGCCCTCTCCGAGTCAGCAACTTTGAATCAAGAGCTTCTTGAGGTGCGCAAGCACATACTTAAAGAAAAGAAGTATCAACACGTAGAGAACGCATTAGCAGATGGCTACACTCCACTATCGCCACATATACCCGGGATGGGAGTCCACTATGTCAACGTGCCGTTGATAATGACGCACATGGGGGCATTTGTTCCCCTTGAACCTGAGATTCTAACGTACAATGGATACAGCGGAGAGCTGATCGGAGCCGAGTATTCGGTGGCCATGTTTGAGCCCGAAGGCTTCACTGGAGATGAGGATGAGTGGCATGTACATGAAGCTGCGTGCCATTATGAAGATGGGTCAGAAATCCCAGCAAGTGATCCAGGAGACTGCCCTCTAACGCACCCCGACACTGGAAACCCATTGTTTCTCTGGCATCCAGACCTGTATGTGCTACATGTCTGGCTGTTCGAAGAAAACCCAAATGGTATCTTTGCTGAATTCAACCCAAACGTACCATAGGCCGACTAAAACATCAACTAAACTTCCCCTTTTTCTTTCCCTTTTTTCTTTATATCTATAAAATCCAAGTTTTCAGGTGCTGCTCACAGTTTGTCAGTCGACTGTCTTCATCGGTAGAAACCATGGCTATAAGAAAAAGGCTAGGTTGTCCATGGATAAGTATCTGAACTGTGACCCACTATCCCGAGACAGTTCAGTTTGAACTAACATACAAAGAAGAAAGACTGAAGAAAACCCTGGGCTGTTGGGAATAAGTCTTCATACATCGCCACATTGGAAAGCCACAATGCTTTACTACTTGATATATATGCATTTTCACAGCCACGAAAAACCTTCTTGATTTGGGAATTAGAGATAGCAAACAACATTTATTGCAGTGTCAACAATGTTAAGAAGGTCAGAAAAATCCTTAATTTCTACTGGTATCATACGTTCATTTCTTTCATGTTTTTCTCCTTTCTGTGAATCCTTCAAAGACTTATGCAAGAAAGCCGCAACTAGGCTAAAGAGGACTCCGCGGCCTACAACTCTACTGTACATTCAGCTTGCAGAGACCATTTTCAAAGAAGACTCAGAAGAATTCCACGTGAAAGTTGCTAAGAACCCCAAGGAGATTCAAGGCTTGCTGGAGGTAGGCTTCGACTACGTCTGTGAGAAAGACGGTTTGCTGTACTTTAGGAAACGCAAATAAGCCGCCGCAAAAGTAGTGGAAACGGGTAAAAAGTAGTGAAGATAGCTGTTTCAGGGAAGGGTGGAGTTGGCAAAACCCTAATCGCCGGAGGCTTAGCCTGTTGTTTTGCGAGGAAAGGGTTGAAGACGATCGCCATCGACGCTGACCCCTCCCCAAATCTTGCTCTAACCTTAGGTCTGCCTGTAGAGGAAGCACGGGAAATAACGCCGATATCGGAAAACGAGAGGCTAGTTGAATCAAAAACAAGCACCAATACGCCGGGTGTCTACCGTCTCTCCTTCACAGTGGATGACATCGTTCGAGACTTTTCTGTTATGACTCCTTGCAACGTGAATTTAATCGTGATGGGAACGGTGCGATCGATGGGTGCCGGATGCACCTGCGCTCCAAATGCTGTAATCCGTGCTTTGCTTCGCCATCTGGTGGTTGACCGGGATGAAGCAGTGCTCTTGGACATGGAAGCAGGCGTCGAACACATGGGCCGAGGAACAGCGAAACATGTAGACACTATGTTAATTGTTGTTGATTCCAGCGTAAAGTCCTTAGAAACAGCTAGATACATCAGTGAATTAGCCAAGGACGCAAGCATTAAGCAGGTTCTTCTAGTTGGTAATAAAGTATCAGACGAACTCCAAATGGACTCCATTAGAGAATTCGCCAAAAGCAACAACTTAGAGATGCTTGAATTCGTGCCTTTCGACGAACAGGTCATAGAAGCAGAAATGCATGGAGAGACCCCGCTCAAATACGAAGAATCCTCTGCGATTAGAACGATTGAAAAATTAGGCGCAAAGCTCATCGGGTAAAGCATAAGTATAGTGCTAGACGAAAGTCACGGTGTAATAGAAGTATATGAGATAAATTCCGATGATTATGAGGATTACACCACTGATTTTCTGAAGCCAAGGAGTCACGTTTACAATTCTCTTTAGCGTTGCCTCTTTCGCCATGGCTACAAGAATTGTGGTCAGAATCATTGGAAGTCCCATACCTATGGAGTAGATCAGAAAGGTAATTATTCCGCTTACTAACCCGCCGGCTATCGCCCAAAAGAGAATCGCGAAAAAAATCGGAGCTGAACAGCCCAGGGTTGCTAATCCATAGACAACGCCGTATAGAAAGATGCCCGTGGTTCCCCTTCGTTTAGGAGCCTTTAGTGGTAAAGACAACGCTGAGAAGTTGATTTCAATCAGCATAGTTACACCCAAGAAAACTGTGGCTATACCTGCCACGAGTTCAAGGATAGGTATGTATGGGTTTATGACGGCGCCTACCAAAGAGGCTATGGCACCAATTGTAGAGAATACTGTGACTATTCCCAGAGCACACGCAAGCCCGTGGGGAACGGCTTTTCTCAAGGAAGACTTGACTCCCATATAATATGAAATATAACCCGGAAGCATTGGATAACCGCAGGGGGAGAGAAGTGCAGACGCACCAGCAGCAAGGGTGATAGTCAACCCGGAAGGATCAAGTGGCAATCTTTCGTCCTCAACGAGTTCTCAACATTTTTGAGCTTAAATCAGTTATGGTGTCATCAAGTTCGATTCAGCAGCTCATCAATCTCGATGATAAACGTAGAGGCCGGCGTTACCCCTGTATGTTCAAATCGGATATAGCCATACTGATCTATGATAACAGTTTTCGGGATGCCCACAACTTGGTATTTTTCACCTAAGTTGGCGGTGTCCCTAGCCCAAATCCAAGTTGCATACGGAAATTCCTGAGCAAAGCCTCTAAGAGTCTCCTCAGATTCTCTAGGATCGATATCGATTGACATCAAAGCTATTCCGTCTCCATATTTCTCCCAAATAGTCCCATAATGAGGCATTTCAAGTCTGCAAGGACCACACCAAGTAGCCATAAAATCTATGACGACCACCTTGCCTAGGTAATCGCTCAGCTTGAAGTTGTTTCCGTCTAGATTGGTTAAAGAAAAATCTGAAGCCAAGGTTCCAGGATTTTCTTGTTCAGATCTTGGAGAGGATTCACCTTGGCCTTCTAGCCGGAGTAAATGCCAACCGCCTACTATAACGGCTGCGATAACAATTGTGACGATCACTATACCTATGAGAGCTTCTCTTTTCCTTTGTGCTTTAATGCGGCTCTTTATGGTGGTTTTTGCATTCGAGCGCTTTCTACTACCTCTGTTCATCCCAAATTAATCCCTATTTTATCCCTATTTTATCCCTGTTCACAGCCTTAATAAGTTTAACGCTTATCACAAAACATACAATTAAAGAAGCATAAATGCACTCTTTATAAATCACAACCGAACGTATTCGCCTTTCGAGAAGAAGGTCACCCACATGTCAAGGACTGTCAGCAATTTACTTTGGTGGATTATTGCAGGAACAAAGGGGGGACGCACGAGAGCTGAAATAATACTCGCGTTAAAAGAACGCCCATCAAGCGCGAGTCAATTATCTGGTCTGCTTGAACTAGACTACAAAACAATTCGATACCACCTTGACTTGCTAACTGAGAACGAACTTCTAACAACTGGAGGAAAGAAATACGGTCGAATGTACTTTATTTCACCGAAGTTAGAATCAAACTACGACGTTTTCTTGGAGATATGGAAGAAAGTTAGCAAGGGAAAGGGACAATAATTAAATGGCTCAAAGGGAGATTAGAAAAGTTTGAGGAGAAAGCTGTGACTTGGGAAGAAAACATTCACCTCGTCTTGCATATAACCCAGGTGATAATAGTATCGTTCATCATCTACCGATTTGTCCAGAACTACAGAGAAATAAAATCCAGTTTCAACCTCGGACTAATTTTGTTTTCAGTTGCGATGCTCTTGCAGGTAATATTCGCTCTATCCTTGGACATTTTTGTTCATGTGGCATCAGAGTTATTCTTAATCATAGCTCTATTGACCTTCATACTTACGATTCAGAAATGAAATTGAGAAACCCAGAAAGACAGACTCTAAGCTATCGGCTATCATCGAAAATTTCAATACAACCATGCAGTGATCCGATGATGACACGCTTCTAGACATTATTGCTTTTTCAGGTCAGCCTACTTTCTTACCCCATGTCTCGCATGTTCCAACATCTTTATCACCGCAAATTTTCACGTCTCCACTGAAGTGAGCGGACTTAGAACATGTAGGTTTTCGAAGTTGTTTCCTACGATGTTTTTCTCCTCTCATGACAAACGTTTCATAGCGGTCTATTGTTTCAAGCGGATGCCTTTTTTCCTTTTATACTTATGATTTCCTGTTTCAAAGGAATTGTCTTTCCTGAAGAGCCAAGAGCCTCTTTAACCATGTGGAATAACCCAAAACAGCATGGAACTTCCATGTTGACCACGATGACGCTTCTAATGCTGTTTTGCTTGAAGATTTCAGCTAGTTTCTCCTTGTAGAACTTCGCGTCGTCAAGTTTAGGACACCCTATCACAAGCGCTCTGCCTTTTAAGAGGTCATAATGAAAGTTTGCATAAGCAAAGGGCACACAGTCGGCAGCTATCAGCAGATCTGCATTTCTGAAGAATGATGCATGGGGCGGTAAGAGAGTCAGTTGCACAGGCCACTGGGCGAGCATGGACTCACTCTTTTTTCGAAGACTCGTAGTCTTCTCCTCTGCCATGTTTTTTTCAAAACGCATTACCTGTGCCGAAGGGCAAGACTGAGGAGTTGAATGTGCATGGGTATGGTGAACTACAGAGGGTGTTCCTTCTTTCTTCAAATGTTCCTGCACTGCTTCTTCGTTGAACTCTGCTGCTTCTCTCCTTTCAATTGTTAGGGCTCCTTGGGGGCACTCGCCTAAGCATGCTCCTAAACCGTCACAATATTTGTCGCTTATCAGCTTGGCTTTTCCATTGACGATTTGGATAGCGCCTTCTGCACAAGCAGGTATGCAGAGTCCACAGCCATTGCATTTCTCTTGGTCAATTCTGACTATCTGTCTTACAATCATAATTCATTCCTTCAAACAATCTCATATGAATACAAATTCATGTAATCTTTTAAGTCTTATGGTGCAGAAAGCAAATAACGCGCGGAAAGTATATGAATTGGCAGAAGACAACAAGAGAGGCGTTCTAAATGAAAAGACTAGTCTCCGTGGGCAGAGGAGGAAGCGGAAAAACAACCTTTGTCGCCCTCATGGCAAAATATCTAATTGAAATCGGCGAGACCCCCTTACTTCTTGTAGACGTAGATCCAGATCAAAACTTGGGAGAAATGATTGAAGTAGATCTAAAAAGAGAGGGAAAGAAGACAATATCCGAATTGCTGATTGAAACGTTTTTAGAGAAAGGAGGCACCACTATTGGAGTACCGCCTTCAGAAAGAATAGAAAGCCAAATCTGGGAAAAAGGGTTGTACGAAGGAGATTCCTTTGATCTTATTGCGGTTGGCACAAAGTTCATAGAGGGCTGCTACTGCCTACCAGACGCCGCCTTAAAAAAAGCCCTTGAAGGTCTGACGAAAACATACAGGCACGTTCTCGTCGATTCTCCTGCTGGACTAGAACACCTAAACAGAAGAGTGACCTCTCAAATAGACGACATTTTCGATATAATAGACCCTTCTCAAAAATCCTTCAGCCACATTGAACGAGCTTACAGAGTTGCAAAAGAGGTTAAGATAGATTTTGAAAACTTCTATGTTGTTGCAGGGTACCGAGTTCCAAAGGAATTGGAAGCAGAAGTTAAGAAAAGAATAAAGCTGCCCTATCTCGGAAAAATCGCCTATGACAGAGATGTCGAAAAATATGTTCTCTCTGGAAAATCCTTATTTGAATTGCCTCTTTCCTCCCTAGCATACATTTCGGTGAAAAGACTCATGGAAGAAGCAGGTTACTAGCATCCTAAAACCGAATACTGATGCTCAGTGCAGTCGGCAGATTGTCATAAAACGAAGTGAAGAACGTTTTTAGAAAACTTAAAATAACATAGAGCTAACTTAACAGCTTCAAGACCTTAAGGTTGTGCCTTTAGTTGGCTAAGAAAGGCATGGATATGAAAATTAAAGAGATGAAGACCGATCTAGGCGTTATAAAAGGTTTAGAGCTTTCATTTGACAAAATCATCGACGAAACATGGGAAGAACCCATGGGACCAACACAATTTCCCTCCATGGCAAGTCTGCGAGGATGGGACATGAAGCTTCTAAACAGATACAAACCATTTTACCTACCATACTGTGACGTCTGCTGCCTCTGCACCTTTGGAAAATGCGACCTAACTGGAGACAAACGGGGAGCATGTGGGTTGAATATGGCCGCCCAACAGTCACGTATTGTACTCCTCGCTTGCTGCATCGGAGCCGCCACCCACATATCACACGCCCGACACCT
This sequence comes from uncultured Candidatus Bathyarchaeia archaeon, assembly GCA_964348215.1. Lineage (GTDB taxonomy): Archaea > Thermoproteota > Bathyarchaeia > Bathyarchaeales > SOJC01 > CAYGBS01. Next base: position 5,201 of record CAYGBS010000029.1, on the reverse strand, counting down.
TGTAGAACATCTAATCGAGAAGTACGGTCGAAACAGCCCCATTGATATCGGAGGCTTGAACATAGACATAGAGGCGCCGGTGACCCGCCTAGTATGCGGCATCAGACCTAAAAAACTAAAAGATTTGGAAGACGCTCTAGATTATTGTGAGAAACAGGTTACAACTCTTCTAGCCGCCACTCACACTGGACAAGAGGAGAGCAACTTGGACTTTGAGTCCAAAGTCCTTCATGCTGGAATGGCGGATCAGGTTGGCATGGAAATCGCAGACTTGGCGCAGATTTCAGTCTACGGCTTTCCGAAGGCTGAACCTGAAGCGCCTCTGACCGATTTAGGCTTCGGAGTGGCAGATGTCTCCAAACCCACGATCTTGGTCATCGGCCACAACGTGCCTTCTTCTATTGGGATAGTCGACTACTTAACTGACAAAGGACTTTTAGACAAAGTAGAAGTCGTGGGTATATGCTGCACGGCCCATGACATCACTCGATACAGCTCAGCAGCCAAGGTAATCGGCCCCATATCTTGGCAACTTCGCTACATCAGAAGCGGACTAGCTGATCTAATTGTGGTGGACGAGCAGTGTATTCGGGCAGACACGTTGGTTGAAGCCCAAAAAGTCAGGGCACCGGTAGTCGCCACGAGCTCCCAAAACTGCCTAGGGCTTGAAGATAGAACTGAAAGCCCATCTGGAGAGATAATAACAGATCTTGTTGAGAAGAAAATTCCTGGAGTGCTAGTTTTAGATCCGGACAAAGTCGGAGAAGTTGCTGTTGAAACTGTGATGACCATTGCTCCAGAACGGAACAAGTTCAATATTATTCCGAAAATAGAAGAGATTGTTGAATCCGGCAAAGAGTGTACCCAGTGTGATGAGTGTAGACGAGCATGTCCAAACGATAGACCAGTGCCTGAAGCCATGAAAGCGGCGGCGAAGGGAGATCTTAACCCACTGGCTGACATTCTTGAGAGTTGTATAGGCTGCGCTCGCTGTGACAGCGCCTGCCCTGAAGACTTCCCCTTGCATAGCTTTATTGTGAAAGCAGGAGAAGAACAGTTGTGGAAGGAGAAGTTTAAGATGCGGGTTGGTCGAGGAGCCATCCAAGACGTAGAGATTAGAGAAGTTGGTGGGCCAATAGTTCTGGGCGAGATTCCAGGAGTCGTAGCCCTGGTAGGCTGCGCTAATTATCCTCACAGTGGAAGTGAACTCGCAGAAATCGCCGAAGAGTTCGCAAAGCGCAGGTTTATTGTCGTTACCTCAGGATGCGCAGCTATGACTATAGCCACTGTAAAGGACGAGGAGGGAAAGACCCTCTATGAGAAATATCCAGGAAACTTTGACGCTGGCGGCATCATCAATGTAGGTTCATGTGTCGCCAACTCTCACATAGCGGGAGCAGCGATTAAGATAGCAAGTATTTTCGCAAAGAGAAAACTGCGAGCCAACTACGAGGAAATCACTGATTACATCCTCAACCGCGTAGGGGCTGTTGGAGTAGCATGGGGAGCCTATTCTCAGAAGGCCGCCTCAATAGCTGCAGGCGTCTGGAGACTCGGCATACCAGTTATCGTGGGTCCTCACGGTTCCAAGTATCGACGCATGCTTCTTGGAAGAAAAGACAAAGAAGAGGATTGGTATGTGTACGACGCCAGAACAGGCGACAAGGTGTACGGCGGCCCAGCTCCCGAACATCTCTTTACTACAGCTGAAACCAAAGAGGAAACTATGGTTCTCATAGCCAAGTTTTGCATGAGACCTAACGACACAACCAAGGGTCGCGCCATAAAACTAACCCACTACATAGACCTGCACAAGCGGCTCTACGGCGTCATGCCCGACGACGTACACCTCTTCGTTCGAAACAAAGCTGATATACCGATCACCATGAAAGACGAGGTCCTCAAGGTCTTAGAGGAAAAAAAATGGAAGGAGACACGAATCCCAGATCCAACACTTCTCCCCAGGCTCATCAGAAAGAGGAAAGGTGAATAGTGTGGGTGTGAAGGCAGAGCCATGGCAGAAAGCTGAAATCCCAGGTCCGAAGAAAGCCCTCCTAATCTTAAAGCCAGAAGTGGTCGTTGCGATGGTAAAGAGGGCAAAACGGCCTATCCTCATTGTCGGACATCAAGCCGCTGAAGATTATTCCGACAATGTAAGAATGATTGACTACGCAATCCGCATGAGCAGGACCGCTGGGATTCCTTTGGTTGCCACCGCGCACATAGCAAGCGAATTTGTTAAGAGAGATTTTCAGCCTGCAGCTTTTATGTCCGCAATGGACATCGGCAACAGACTCAATGACCCTGAATGGAAGGGTCTAGACGAAAAAGGCTCATATGACCTTGCGATGTTCATGGGGCTCCCCTACTACATGGAATTCGTAATACTATCTGGGCTGAAACACTTTTCCACAAATCTCAAGACAATATGCTTAGACAGATTCTACAACCCTCACGCAACATGGTCATTTCCGAATCTTTCAGTTAAGGATTGGAGTGAAAACTTTGAAACAATATTGACTAAATTAGGAGGAAAACAAGAGGTTGTCAATGTTTGAAGACATCCCAGTCGACGTAGGAGTCATCTATGAAGGTGAACGCATTAGACGGAAAAACATGCACGTAGAACTGGGTGGACCGAAGCAGGAACACAAATTCGAGCTAGCACGTGTAAGAAAAAGTGAAGACATTGAAGATGGCAAAGTCACCGTAATTGGTCCTGACATCAAGGACATGAGCGAAGGAAGCAACAACCCCTTAGGTATACTAGTGGAAGTTGCAGGCGAAAAGCTTGAACAAGACCTTGAAGGTGTGATCGAGCGTCGCATCCACGAATACTGTAACTTTATTGAAGGCTTCATGCATCTAAACCAGCGATATGACATCTGGCTCAGACTAGACAAGAAATCCTTTAAAAAAGGTCTAAACTCCTTCGAACATATCGGAAAGGTTTTGCAGCGTCTATTCAAAAGCGAATTGCCTATCGTTGAAAAAATACAGGTTACATTTATCACGGACCCGGAAAAGATCAAGGAACAATGGAAAGAAGCACTAGGCATATACGAAGCCAGAGACGCGAAGGCTAGGGGTTTGAAAGACGAAGAAATCGACAAATTCTATGGTTGCAGCTTATGCCAATCCTTCGCGCCAACTCACGTGTGCGTAATCACGCCTCAACGATTCTCAAACTGTGGTTCCATCAGCTGGTTTGACGGAAGAGCATCTGCAAGAATAGATCCAAAAGGACCAGTTTTCGAGATAGACAAAGGCGAATTAGTCAACCTGGAGAAAGGTGAATACTCAGGAGTCAACGCCGTTGCCAAACAGAAGTCCCTAGGCGAAGTGACAAAAGTTTGGCTCTACAGCGCGTTCGGCTACCCCCACACCTCGTGTGGCTGCTTTGAGGGAGTAGCCTTCTACATTCCAGAGGTCGACGGTTTCGGAGTGGTTCATCGAGGTTACAAAGATGTCACAGTAAACGGACTTCCTTTCTCAACCATAGCAGATTCCACGGCAGGCGGCAGACAAGTTGACGGGTTCCACGGCATCTCCATCGAGTACATGCGATCACCGAAATTCCTAATCGCCGACGGCGGATGGAAACGAGTTGTTTGGATGCCCTCCACTGTGAAAGAGCGAGTCACTGATTTCATACCCAAAGAAGTGGCCGCCAAAATCGCAACTGAAAACGACGTGAAAACAGTCGACGAACTCAAGGCCTTCTTGAAAGACAATGCCCATCCGATTGTTGACACATGGAAGGAAGAAGAACCTGTTGCAGTGGAAGAAGTGGCACCTACTGAAGTTGAGGAGGAGGTTCCAGCAGGAACGCCAGTAGTCACAGTTCCCACCTTACCGATTGCCACCGGGGGATATAAGATCATCCTCAAAGACGCAAAAATATATGCAAAGAAAGTTATCATCAGATCCGCTAAGGGTGAGAAGCGTGGCGAAAGACAAAAGTAAAGAAGATTTACAGAGTTTCCTAGATCTATTAACCCGCTTTCAAGAGATAGAACTTGAAGACGTGGAAATGGAAATCGGCGATCTTGAATTATGGCTTCCACCTAGCGCTGCAACTGCGGCAGCTGTTCCTAAACGTCAGAAAACCGTTCCACGTCTAAAGAGAAAACCAACCACAATTCTGAAAGCAGATTTCATCCCTCCAGTCGAAGAATATTCCGGACAGGTTACCGAGGTAACCCTTGGAGCTACAAAGAGTCAAGGGGGAACTCGTGGAAAATCTATAACGATCGGGGGAGAAAGAGTTCCTGCTTTCTACCTCTTTGAAGCATCCACTCCTAACCCGCCGGTAATCTCCCTAGACGTCTTTGACACGAAAATTCCGTTGGCAAAACCTGTGAAAATGCACTTCAAAGAGGTTTTAGAGGACCCAGTAGCGTGGGCAAAGCTGGCTGTCGAGAAGTACGGTGCGGACATGGTAACATTGCATCTAATCAGCATCGACCCCCTCGTTAAAGACACATCACCGCGGGAATCCGCCAAGACAGTTGAAAACGTACTGCAAGCTGTAGATGTACCGCTAATTATCGGAGGATGCGGAGACCCGAAAAAGGACCTTGAAGTCTTCGAGAAAGTGGCTGAAGTCGGAGCTGGTGAACGGTTCATGCTCAGTTCAGTTACCCAAGACATGGACATCGAACGCGCGTGTGCAGCTGCAAAAAAGTATGACCACGTAGCGCTCTCCTTCACCCCTATGGATTTGAACCAGGCAAGACAGCTGAATCGTCGGGTATTCGAGTTCCTCCCTAAAGAACAGGTCGTAATGGACACAACCACAGCGGCTTTGGGATACGGTTTGGACTATGCCTTCACAATAATGGAACGAGCCAGACTGGCCGCCTTGATGGGCGACCCAGAACTTCAACAACCAATGTCATCAGGAACAACTAACGCTTGGGCCGCCCGAGAAGCCTGGAAAAAAATGGATCCAGAATGGGGTCCGAGAGAGTTTAGAGGGCCAATCTGGGAAACCGTGACCGCGCTAACTCTTCTGCTGGCTGGAGTTGACCTGTTTATGATGATGCATCCAGCTGCCGTAAAAACCTTGAAGGGCACCATAGAAGAGCTTACTAGCGGTAAGCCAGCCAGTTCAGACAAGATCGCAAACTGGGTGGCCGCCAAAATCTAGAGGAGGAAAAGAGCACAGTGTCCAAGAAAGGAAGGAAAATCAGCATAAA
>CAYGBS010000028.1:0-17196 GCA_964348215.1 uncultured Candidatus Bathyarchaeia archaeon | reverse complement strand
TCTTAATCCCCAAAATAGATGATGTAAGGGCTATTCTTTCAGTTTCTCAAGGATGATAGAAGGCGATCCCTTGATCGCCCAAAAAGGCGAAACTTACAGGTGTTCAGGCTTCAGAGCCTGACGCCATCAAAGTCGAATAGTCCAAGAACTGAGCAACTTAAATGCCATAGGGCGTCAGAGAACCAGCAAAAAACCAAGATGCGAGGCTTAGGACTGAACCTCCTCTTCGGAGATTCACGCAAAGCATAATGGAGAAACCAGAACACTTTTCTTGATGATCTTGCTTTCGTGTCTTACCTTTCTATTTCATCAAAAGGTTTATTGAGGGGCAAGATGGAGAAGTAACAAGCATTTCAGGTAATCTATTCAAAGATCAACTCCAGGCATGAAGGAGAAGAAAACATATGGGTAAACAACGTTCAAAACGGCAGAGTGGACAATTCGTTACTCCCGGAGATCCCTTAGGAGTAATCGAAGAGTTCACTCCAGGCCAAGGTACCTATGTAGACCAAGGAAAAATCCACGCTAAAGTCAGTGGGCGAACACTTCTGGATCTCCAGAACAAGACAGTTTCGATCTATCCGCTGGTTCATGGTGTAAGAGTGCCAAAGACTGGCACCATTGTAACTGGTCAGGTTTCGAGTCTCCAAAACAAAACCGCTGTGATACGTATATTCAGAATAGGGAAAGAATATTTGTCAGGAGTGTTTTCCGGGTTACTTTACATTTCAGATATAAGCAAATCTTACGTTGAAACAATTCATGACGCTTGCAAACCAGGAGATATCATCCGCGCGAAAACAATAAGCCAAAAAAATCGAATTTACCACCTCTCAACAGTTGATAAGGAGCTCGGGGTACTGTACGCTTTCTGTTCGAAATGTGGGCATATGTTACAGCGAAAGCGCTACCGAATGCAATGTCCTAGCTGTGGAGAAACTGAAAGGCGACGGGCTGCTATGGATTATGGCGAAGCAGCGTTTTAGAAGGGAGGAGCGCTGAAGATGGAATTGAAAATCTTGAAGAAGACTAAGAATGAGCTGAAAGTGGAAATTGATGGAGAGGGACATACGTTCTGTAATGTTGTTCAAAAAGCCTTGCTTAAAGATAGAAGGGTGGATCTAGCTGGTTATGATATTCCACATCCACTTACTGCAAAGCCTGTGTTTTATGTTCGCACGAAAAGCCGGAGCAAGCCTGAGGCTGTGTTTGAACATGCTGTGAAAGAAGTACAAAAGGACACGAAAGCATTTAGAGTGGCCTTTGACAAGGCCTTAGAGAAGTTTAGGAGCTAGCAGGCGTCATAAATCAAGCTTCTCTCGGGCAATTGAGAGAAGATGAGTAAATGCCTTAACAACGTCTTTATGCTCTGCCAGTGCTTCCACGCTTTCTTTGATTGTCATCGAGCCTTGTAGCCAAGCGTAGACAAGTAATGACTCCGCTGCATCTGCTTGTTTGTGGCGGTCTACTCTTGAAGGTAAGAATGCTCTTAACCCAGATTGCTTTAAGGCTTTTGAGAGTAGGCGGCTGTCAGCCTTTGCCCCAGTGGGCTTTTCAATTTTCACTGACAGGTACAGGGAGTAAACAAGATTGGTGTAAGCATCACCAAGTTTTGCGAGTTCTTGGTCAGCTAATATCTCCTGAATGGTTTTGAAGGTAGGGGTAAAGCGGAACATTTTACTTTTTCTCGGATTAGTCATGACGCTCACTAATTGCATTTTCGCAGTAGCTTTACATATAATAATGCTTATCTGAACTGAGGATAAAAGATAAATACTCCTTCTCGAGGGCGCTCGCGCCGGTAACTGAAATGGAATGTCCAAAGTGTAAAGTCGAAATAAATGGACCTCACAAAAAATGGGAGAATAATCAGGCAAATTCTGTAGTGGGTTCATTTGGATGCCCTAAATGTGGGTTAAGATTTCGAACTGCGATTTCCACAAAAGTCGCTTATAGGAGTTTTATGAGTAAGAATCCAACAGTGAAAGAGTGGCTAGAGAACCGACCTAAAAACACTAGGAAAACTTATGGTTCCGCACTAAAGAAGTTTTGCGATTTCAGTAACATTTCACCAGAATCATTTCAGAAATTGGATAGAAAGGTAGCGCGTGACCTTGCATGGGAATACATCAAGACACTCGTGGATAGACCAAGCGTTGCTAACGTAACCCTAGCTGCGATAAAATCTTTCTACAGAAACCATGACGGCGAAACTCTTCCATTTGATAATAGACGTGGAGGAAAACATTACTTCAATAATATGAGGAGAAAGAGAGCAGCATATGAGCATGTACCAAAAAAGAAAGAAGTTTACGAAATCGCTGACATGGCTACAAATCTTCGAGACAGGGCGATAATTCTAGTTTTATTTCAGAGCGGAATACGGGTAAACGCATTATGTAGGTTAACCTACGGAATGATAAGAAGCCAACTAAAGGAAGGAAAAACTCTCATTCGTCTTAGAATAACAGATGAAGTCGACACAAAGTTACAGGGATACAGCATAAGATTTTACGACACGTTCGTAGGACAAGAAGCAATAAACGCGTTGAAGAAATATTGCGATCTCGAACATCACGATTCAGACGATGACGCACCTCTTTTTAGAGTAAATGGGAAACAGATGGCTCCAACATTAGTGTGGGCTAATATAAAAAGGTGCATAGTAAGAGCTGGATTCGACAAACGTTCTATGACTGTTCACACTTTACGGAAGGCGTTCAAACGAGTTGTTCGGAGTGGAGATATTGACGGAGATTTCAAGGAGGCAATAATGGGCCATGTATTGCCCGGAAGCCGAGAAAACTACTTTAGCCGTATGGACTACGAGGAAGTCGAGAGAAACTATAACAGATTGGATTTTTCGAGAAGGGGAAAACCAGTTAACTATGAAGAACTGGAGAAGAAAGTTTCAGCTTTGGAAACTGAGCGAAATGATATCACTGCGCGCACATGGTTTTCTAAGCTTCTTTGAAGGGTTTTTTGCTAGGATGATTGTGGTCAAAGTGATGCTTGTCAGGAGGAACGCAAGTATGGCTGTAGGAAATTCGGGTATCCATTCGATTCCTGTCCAGCGTATTATTGTTCCACGAGCTCCAACCGCCCATCCGTCATTGGGATCAACCAAACTCACAGAAAAAAGCCATTCGGAAGTTGGACTTGTAAAGTTACTCCATTCCACCCCATTCCAACGTAACACTGTTCCAGAATCTCCCACGATCCACCCGTCATCTGCTCCAACCATCATCACCGACCAAAGAGCGTTGGTTACTGGGCTGGTAACGTTGCTCCATGCTGTGCCATTCCAATGAATGATTGTTCCAGCGCTACCCACTGCCCACCCATCATTTGCACTCACCATATACACTGAGTGAAACCAATACGGGGCTACTGGGCTGGTAACGTTGCTCCATGCTGTGCCATTCCAATGAATGATTGTGTCACCCCGTCCCACTGCCCATCCGTCATCAGCACTAACCATATACACTGAAATGAGAGGCTCGGTTGTAGGGCTTGTAACGTTGCTCCATTCTATTCCATTCCAATGCATTATCACTCCGATCTGTTGCCATAGATCGCCTACTGCCCATCCGTCATTTGCACTGAGCATGGAAACTGATTTCCAAACTCCAGTTGGGCTGAAAACCTGGCTCCATGCTACGCCGTTCCAACGGTACATGAGTCCAGCGCATATCCACCCGTCATTGGCACTAACCATCTCTATATCATAGATGGACCATGTTGAAGGTACTGGGTTTGTAACGTTGCTCCAATCAGTGCCATTCCAACGAATGATTGTTCCACTATCACCAACTGCCCAACCATCATCCGCACTCACCATATACACCGAGCGGAGATAAGATGTTGTGGGGCTTATCCAATTTGACATGAAGCTCTCCGCAAGTGCAATCGGTACACCCATACATAGCGACGCTATAACGGCAATCAAACATGTTTTTAATAAATTGTTTAGCATGCCTTATCGCCGCTCTATCTAACAACTGATATTTATATAATTTATGCGCACGCATTTTTCATAAAAAATGGTTTTGAAAAAAAGCATTGTCACGCGCGCATCAATGTATTCAGGAAGACTCGAAATTAAATGAAAGGATGTTTGAATAGGTTTGGTAAATAGTATGTGAATTTTTAGAAACTTGTCTGCTTTCAGATTTCTATCACTCCGTTAAACGATTGTTTTCGACCTGTACAACCTTTGCATATATTACAAGGTTCATTATCCAAAGGAGTATAACAACTCCAAGTTTTTTTAATAATTTCTTTATATTCCCTGAAGTCTTCAACCATTTTTTTCTTCCCATCAAGACCGTAGTTAATGATTGGCGCTTGAATTGATATTGTCTTTTCTTTATCTATAAGAAGAAATGATAATAGACAATTCATCAGCTGAACAAATTCTCTTTTCGTGTCCCCGAATTCATCTCTGAAGCCTGTGATTACAATTGCTTCCTCAGATTTTGTTATCTGGGATTCCGCAAAGGAAACGATAACTGATAAGAGAATCATGTTTCGGTTTTCAAGATAATTATCTGCGTCCCGCTTCCCAGTAATTAATTTTGATTTACTCCATTGGAAAACCTTAAGCCCGCCTTTAATGCTCGAAGTCAGACTGATCTGCAATGGATCAAAGAACTTTACATGACTTTCTTCCATTAACTTCGCAATCTCATGTGAAACCTCGCGTACTGCATTCCATTCGTGTTTGGCCGCTCTCTGACCATAATTTATGAAAACTGGGTGCACTTTGACGAAGTCTATTTGCGACATCCTCTTCAGCAAGGCTAGGTGGAATCGACTCCTCCAGACATTAACGGAAAGAGTTTCCTGTTCACGTTTCTCATCGTGGAAAAATCTATAACATGTAGTCTTTAAATAATTGCCGTGGGACTTGTGAAAAATCAGGTTTTTTTCTTTGGTGCAGGTGCCTCAATATCTGAAGGAGGGTTACCTACCAGCAAACTCCTGTTCGAATCTCTAAAGAATCCACGTGTTGATCACAGGTTAGTTTCGTCAATTATAAGGTTCTTAAAAGATTTGTTCAGTATCGAGAACATAAATGGTTTGAAGTCAGCGAAATGTTTGCCTAGTTTTGAAGAACTTCTCACCATTGTTGATGTAGCAATTTTAAAACAAGAGGAGTCATTAAAGATTTTGAATTTTCAGACTATTGGGTTACGGAAAACTTATGGGAGATTCGGAAAGCTTTAGTTTATTGCGTTGCTGCAATCTTGAGAATCATGATTGAGGGAAAAACAGATGATTTGGTGGTAAAGTATCATAGGAAATTTATCGAGAATATTTTTCGGGTCGATGCAAATATCAATAATGAAGCGATTTCTTTTATCAGTTTAAATTATGACATATTGTTAGATAGCGCCATATTTGATCTTCATGAGGGAAAAAGGTGGGATGTAGACTATGGTATAAAATTCAGTTCTACCTTTATGCTTGACAATTGTTCCCAATTTTAACAAACTATTGAAATCGATCTCAGGAACCAATTGTAGCACTACTTCACTCCATATCCAAGCACCTTTGATCTTTGGAGGGGGCGGCATCATTTAATCTCCTTTTTCATTTTGCGTACCCAGATTGTTCCTAATAAGATTCTGGCAATAAAATATAATCCAAACGCTACGGACGGTAATCGAACCAACTATTATCTCAAACAAACATTCATTATAATAATGCTTATTTCCTCGGGCTGATGTGAAGGACTTGGAGAGGAAAGTTATGGCTAGGAGACAGAAAATTCGTTCCGTGAAACCTGAAATCAGAGTCGTCGGAGTTGATGATGGAGTATTCACTCCTCATACGCATGGGAAATGTAACGTAATCGGTGTCGTTTTTAGAGGTGGATATTGGCTTGATGGAGTTATGAGGACACAAGTAGAGATTGATGGCATGGACGCGACTGAGAAGATTGCAGAGATGGTAATGGAGTCCTCCCATTATGGGCAATTGAGGGTGATCATGTTGGACGGAGTGACATTTGCGGGTTTTAACGTTGTCGACACCCTGCGGCTTTTTGAGATAACTGGTTTACCTGTTATTGCAGTTACTCGGGACAAACCTGACTTCGATGATATTCGAAGAGCAGTTGAGAATTTGCCGTTTCCAGAAGAAAGATGGCAAGCTATTAAGAAAGCAAACAGGATTGTCAAGGTGTATACACGTCCAGGCGAGGAAGCAGTCTTCATGCAAGTGACAGGTATGGGATTGGACGTAGCTAGGAGAATTGTGAAGAGCACTGCAACGCGCAGTAGCGTCCCTGAGGCTTTGCGTGTGGCGCATCTGATTGCTTCTGGGCTGACCGCTCCGTTAAAGGAATAATCAGAATCCTTATTGTTGTTAGAAAAAGTTTTTAAGAGTCGGTTGTGAGGGAAGAGGAACGGGCATGGTGAACGAGTCTTGGAATTCTGTCCGAAGTGCGGCAAAAGGCTTGTGTCTAAGAAGGGAAAGGGCGTAGTTTGGGTTTGTCCGAAGTGTGGTTTTAAGAAGAAGGTGGAGAGTAGGCGGAAGGTTGTTCCTTTGGTTGTGAAGGAACAGAAACCCTTTAAGGAGGAGGTGAAAGGTGGAGCGAGAGTTGCTGTTCCTCTGGTTCGAAAGGAACAGAAGAGCTTCGAGGATTCTATTGCAGTGATCGGGCGAAAAGAGCAGAAGTTGCGCACATTGCCTACCGTGAAGGTGGAGTGTCCGAAGTGTGGGAATAATCTAGCTTTTGCATGGCAGGTGCAGACGCGGGGTAGCGACGAGTCGTCTACGCAGTTTTTCAGATGTACAAAGTGCGAGTTCACTTTTCGAGAGTATACCTAAGCCAAGGCTCCCTAGACTGTTCGCCGTTAATGCCTGAAAGGTATGTGCAGTGACAATGCTTTTAATCGAAATGACTTTCACATGACACAAAATGGCGCAAGATAATAAGATGTGTTTTGCCGCTCTCAAAACTCCTGCAGAAAACCTTCTTTCCTACAACTAGTCGGATGTGGCACTCGACAGGATGCTAAGCGGTATGCTTTTATTTTCGGTGTTTACACATACCTAAGACTAGAAAGGAGACTAACCACCCTTGTTTAAAGTCAAAACGAGCGACAGTAAGCTTCTTCAAAACATGTTTAACGCTATAGCCATCCTTACGGATGAAGCCACCTTCAACCTCACCCCTGAAAACATTCAACTCCGCACGATGGATCCTAGCCGCGTCGCCATGATAGACTTCCAATGGCCCAAAGCCATCTTCGATGAATACCAATGCGACCAACCGCAAAAAATGTGCATAAACGTGGGTGAACTACTCAAACTTGTCAAACGCACCACGAAAGATGAAACCGTCGAACTCGCCCTTAACCCTGAGACCCCTAAGCTCCAAATAACCATCACTGGTCGCTACACCCGAACCTTCAACATGCCCACCCTTGAACCGCGGGAAGAGGAGACACCGACTCCAAAAATCACCTTCAAAATCCAAGCCAAAACTACCACTGACGGCCTCCGTCAAGCCATCGAAGACGCACAACTCGTCAGCGACCACGTGCGAATGGAAGCCGACAACGAAAAAATCATACTTACCGCCGCTGGAGACCTTATGGGCGCCACCATCGAACTCAAGAAAGGGTCTGATACCCTCCTAGATCTACAGACCCAAGAACCCAGCAAAGCTACCTTCAGCTTAAGCTATCTAGCCGAAATAATCAAAGCCGCATCTGCCACCAGCGAAATCGCCACCATCCAGTTCGCCAACGACATGCCGATCCGCCTCGATTTCCATCAACCCAAAGAAGGAAAACTCACCTTCTACCTAGCCCCACGCATAGAAGTAGAGTAACCCCATGCTCTCCACAGCCATGCTCACCAAGCATGACCTAGCCAAATATCCCTTTCTCTCCCAAACAGCAGAGTACATCAAACCCCTAGACCTTAAAATCAAGGATCTACCAGAAAGTTTGGAACGAGTCCTTAAACACGCCGAAGAACGCGTTACTGCATCCTTCATGCCCTCAACCCAACATCCTCCCCCGATAAGAAATCCTGACATAGAAATCGCCTCGTTCCCCGTCGCAATAATGATTGTTGCCGCAATAAACGACAAATACCTCAAAAAAAGATACGCCCTCTACGAGGCAAAGAGAATCCATCAACACCTGAAACAGGAGAATCCTGAGAGAATCCTGAGAATAGCTAGATTCTTCAAATGGGACATCAAGAACATCCCTGCAACAGAGAACAAGCCTTATCAAAGCTTCAAACTACCCTTCACCACCTACCTTCAAAACACCACAACCTTCCAAGAGCCCCAGTGGAAACTCATAAACCGCCAACTAAGCCACGGTAAAGTTCCTCTCGCCAAACAAGAAACATCCCGCCTTCTCCAAGAAGAGATACGAAAACACATCGAGGCCAAACTCAACACCAAAGTCACCACACTCCCCCCAGAAATCAGATCCATAGTAGAAAGGGTTAAAAACACCTTCACAGCCCACAAACCCACAATCAAACTAGAAGAATACCCCGAAACAGTTGACCCAGACGCATTCCCCCCATGCATAAAAGCCCTCTACAACGCCACTACAAGTGGACACCACCTCTCTCACACAGGCCGCTTCACCCTTACAGCCTTCCTAGTAAACATAGGGATGACAACGGAAAACATCTTAGACCTATTCCGAACCTTCTCCGACTTCAACGAACGCCTCACCAGATACCAAGTAGAACACATAGGCGGCCAAAGAGGATCCAGAACAAAATACATCCCCCCAAGATGCTCCACCCTCCGCACCCACAGAGTATGCGTCAACCCAGACGAAATATGCGAAAAAGTTCGGCATCCCCTCGCATATTACCGCAGAAAGGTTGAAAAGAAGGAGAATTAAGCGTCTGCAACTCCTTTTGCGATTCTCTTGATTCGTAATGCTTTTAAACATGCCGTTATAAATGAGGGGACAAGCTGGCTGAATACTCCTTGGCTTAAGCCAGAGTAGAGTGCGGTAAAACCATGGACCCGAAAATTGATAAATTCCGTGTAATTCAGAAAGAGCCAATTAGGGTGTGCGTAATTGGGCTAGGCAATGTAGGATATCCAACGGCTTCCCACATTCGAAAATGCGGCTTTTCAATATGTGGTTATGACATTGACAGAAAAAAGGTATTGAATGTTAATCCGTTTATGGCCTTCCACGAGTGGCGTAGTGTTCCAGACTGCAATGTTTACATCGTGTGCGTTAATACTAATTGGAAGGTTGGAAAGCCGGATATGTCGAACATTCTTGACATATGCGGCAAAATCGCAGCAAAAAGCAAGGATAAACCTCTAGTCAGCATCGAAAGCACAGTTTCTGTAGGAACGTGCCGCAGGGTAGCAGAGCTGTTTGACACTGTCAACCTAGTTCACGTGCCCCACCGATATTGGTCCAAGGACCCTGATAACCATGGAGTAAATCAACTGAGAGTGATCGGTGCATTGGATCAAGAAAGCCTAGCTATCGGGGTAAAATTCTACGAGACAATAGGAGTCCCGTTGCATCCAGTCTCTAATCTGGAAACAGCGGAAATGGTGAAAATAGCTGAGAATGCCTACAGGTTTATGCAAATAGCGTTTGCAGAGCAGTTACGGCTAATCTGTGAAGAGAATAATATGGCCTTTGAAGAAGTTCGGAGCGCTGCAAACACGAAATGGAATATTGAGCTTCTAGAAGCTCGTGACGGAATCGGAGGAGACTGTTTACCTAAGGACATAAAATTCCTTATGTCTCTGAAGGAGACACTCCTTTTAAGAGGAGCAACTGAAGCAGATAAACAATATGTTGAACATCTACATTTGCAGAATTCGAAAACCAAGAAGGCTTTAGCTTAACGTTCTTCCCATTTGTCTTGCCCTAAATTATGTAAGAATGCCAGCTGCAAAATCTATAGCTTTCCGTAGATCTCCGAGTAACAAATGAAAACCAATTGAGACCTACCGTTCTTATGTGCAAGAGCATCTTACACTCGGCTGGAGCGTTTTGGAACGAGAAGTGGCTGATCTAAAGATTCTTTCGTGCTTTTTCCCGTTGCGTCCAACGTCGAAGAAATTCAAATCGAGATTGTTCATTTTTGATTTTGTCCCATAGCAAGCGACTCCCAACTATTATCAGGGGATATGCCACAATCCATGTCATCCCATACAATCCACCGTAGTAACGGTGAAATGAATTGGCAGCTTGCACGGCGATCTCTCTGCCCTGGCTCAGATTGCTTATGTAGACTAGGTAAATCGAGACTATCCGGAAGATGTTGACTACATAAGTGATAAAGGACCCAACAACGAAGTAAACTAGTTTATGTACCAAGGAAATCGTCGTTTTTTTGAAAAATATCAAGATGACAAATGTATAGATCAGCAGGCTTTGTACGCCAGCACAAGGCCATCCTATGGCGTACTGGATCAGAACTTGCCCCGAAGAGTCAGAAACTGCTAGGATTGGCAGACTCAAATGCTGACCCGTAAACGCAGTCTGGTACCCTAACCAGTTCAACACTCCTGCCGCAAATGAGGCTGTAAAGGGAACGAACATCTGAAGTGGAGTGAAATACCCAAAAGGATAAAGCGTGTCAATCATGTATATTGCTCCGATTCCCCCCAAAAAAACAAGGGGAATCGAGAAAATCTTTATGCCTTCTCTTTGATATATGAGCCATACAATTGCGGCGAAGAAGGCTGTAAAGATCAAGTATTCTAGCGAGATTACCCACTCTACATAGGTCCAATCTGGTCTCTGGATAGGCGCGAAAGGAATTCCCAGCCAGTCAACCATTCCGAATAGAGTTGACCTCACCCCGAGAAAATTGACAGCGATCACATAGGCCGTAGGAAGAATGGAAAAGGCGACGAGAAGCAGCGTTCTTGGAGATCTGAGGTTTAACCTGATTTGAGTGATCTTTTCCCAGTCTAGTATGATCTCTAAGAAGATCAGCCAGAGAAAGAATAGGTAAAAGGTTCTGCCCGTCCATGTGCTGGAAAATGAAGTAGGGCTTATGGAAAAGAGTATGCAAAAAGCCAACACGAAAGGTACGACAACAAAAAGCAATGGCAGCATCCCCTCTAACTTCTTCATCTTTGTAGAGATGTTATTGCTGCAGATTGGCATTTTGAACCAACTATAGTACGCGGTACTTACAAAGTTTGCGCCATAGTTTTGGCAAGCATCACGAGTAGGGTAAATCTATATTGCAGCGTGCGCATACATGGAAAGATTCCAGTTGTAGAACTACTCATCCACTACACTTTCGTCGGTGGTTCCACACTTTCACCTGTTCATCGCTTTCACACAAAAAAGCTGGAATGCGAAATTTGGCAAGTTGTATATTAGAATTTGGCTTATATATGAGAGGATTAGGAACAACGCTTTTGGCCTAAATCTTATTTCCGCATTTTCCTTCCTTAGAAATTTTAACCCGTTGATGCCCTTAACTTCATACCCCATACTTCTGAAATCTTTGACGCACCACCCAGATTGATGTGCCTGGAAAACGTTTTCATCACATTCTCGTTGATATAAGAATCCGTTTGGAGTGACAAGCATAACGCGTTTGCTCCCAATTTCCTCGATGTTTTCAATCAAATTCCGCCCATCAGCTTTTGTCAAGTGTTCTAAAACATCTAGAGCCAGAACAGCATCAAATGATTTGGATGTCAGCTCCAGTCTTGTAATATCTGCCATAATGTAATCATTGTGAATTCGCGCTTCCTTACTCTTCAGAAGATATGGCTTGAACAGATCAACTCCGACTGAAAAAAAGCTTTTTCTCGAAAAATGCTTTAGCGGAGAGTTGTGCCCACAACCTAGATCCAGAACAGATTTGCAATCAATTAGTTTCATTTTCAAAAAAACCAGATATGCATGCCTGTATAAATGCAATTTCGCACTGAATTTTTCAAGTATGGCCCTGATGGTTCTTAGCATTGCTCCCAACCCCTCATGTTTGCGCCCAACTAATGTTCAAAGAACTCCGGGTAAAGGTTCTCCCTTCCTCTGGGAAGCAGCATTAATATACCGTCAACTACTGGGTAACTTTCAGAGCAATTTGAACAAGTCAACTTTGAATCGCCGTTGAAAACTAATGGTGCTCTATCTTGGACACCATTCTCTTCAATACGACAAGACGGGCACCCCAACAAATCCACGAGTTTCTTTGGCGATGGACATCTCGGTTTGCTTTTCGCCCAACAGAGAGCTCTAATAATTCCACCGGTTGTGATGATTATTGCTCGTCTAAGTACATCCATTGGAGAAATCGAATTAAGTCGGCAATGGATGAGCGTTTCATTCGGTGAAAGAATGCAGGATAGACGCTTCGGGACATAGAGTTCGACGTCTTGTGCGTCAAAAATCTGAAGGCCCCGCATCCATTGTGGAAGGGCAATATCCCTGTTTTCTATTATACCATGCAGAGTTTCGTCACAAACTTGAATTGTGACAAAGCGTTCGACTAATTTCTTCAAAAAAGTTCTTCTGTCGTATACAGGAGCGAATCGGTCGTAAAGACCTAGATTGAAAGCCTGACTTATCCCTTCTTCGTCAAAGAAAAAGTGCCCCCTTTTCATCACTCTGTGAATCTCTCTAATAATGGGCTTTGGCGACGGGAAGTGATGAAGAGTTTCATAGCAAAAAGCAAAAGAAAAGGAATTATTGCGGAAAGGAAGATGGTAAGCATCTGCACAAACTCTTGGTGGTACCTTCATTCCTAGAATTTCCGAGTAGTAAACCGCAGACTGCAAGCTATAAAATGAAATGTCCAGAGCGAAACCTGTTGTTTCATACTTATCATATAGAAGCATAGATCTTTGGCACCTCTCAGCGCCAATCTCCAAGAAGGGTGAAAAGTCAACTTTCTGCTCCAGTAACTGAGCAAATTGGAAATCAGACTTTTCCACGCGGTCTCGTACTATTCTTAAAATCCGATTATTGTTCTTTTCAAACACTTCCTTTCGGGAAATCTTTGATCTGAAACCTATCTCACCTTTCTTTGCTCTGAGATCTTGAACTCTTTCCTCTGACATTTCCGTCAACTTGTTTCACTTCTCATTCCGAAGAAATAAACGTGCGATAGCGAACCCAGTCTCTCCAACGTCACGTAATCTCCCAGCAATTTCGGCATCATTTGCACAGCCTTCGTTATTCTGGGGGGAAAATGTGCGAACGTCAATCACCTTAGTTTTGTTCTGATAAGCCTAAGTAGCTTTCCGATGAATAGAAGCTCAACTGAGTATGGCAACATATACTTAGCTACTTCACTATCTGCTTTCTTCCTTAATCTTTGGACTTTAGATCGCTCTCTTAACGTGTCTCTGAAGCTGTGCAGATTCCAGCCGAGCCCCTTCACGAAGCCAAACACATATTGTGGATTTCCGCTCACAAGAGAAAGCAGCAGTGACCTTATGAAAATGAGAGCAAGTGCTATTGGAGTTTTCCGCAATACATTCGTCCTAGAGTAGTTTTTTACGAGCACTCTTATTCGGTTTCTGCTGTGTGCTTGATAGAATTTCCATACAGCCATCTGAACGTTTGATTTTAGTGTACCTTTGGCTTGTTTAAGATGATAGCATATCGACCGAGGTTCATATCCTATATCATATCCATTAAGTCTGATCCTCCAACACAAGTCTACATCCTCTTGGTACATAAACAATTTTGCATCAAATGCTCCGATTTTGTTCAGCAGGTTCTTTTCTACAAGGAGAGATGCAGCCATACCATAGAAAAACCTCCCTTCAGCAGGGCCCAGTGCAGCGCCGTAAGAATCATATTGTGTAGGCCCTCCTTGCAGCTCGGCAGTGTATGGATATCGAATCGACCCCACTATCGCGCCAGTTTCTGAGCTACTTTCTGCTTTCCTAATTAGCATCTCAAGCCAATGACGATCCACATAGGTATCATTGTTTAAGAAAACTATATACTCTCCTTCACATAATGGAATCGCCTTGTTATTGGCAAGACAGAATCCAACGTTTCTCTTATTTTTCACGATTTTCAGCGGAAGCGCTTTCTCATACGCTTGAACCAACTTCAGAGCATCATCAGTAGGAGCATTGTCGATGAAGATTATCTCAAAATCCTTAAATGTTTGACCTTTTAGGCTTCTGAACAATCTATCAATGTATTGTTCTCCGTTATGATTTACAACTATGACACTGACTTTCGCCATACGTTTTGGCACCGCCTTTCGGGTGTGTCCCCCCTGACCAATCCATGGGTCTGCAAGCGGTCCTTCGATGATGACAGTATCGGATATTTCCTGAAAACCATTTCAATCAGTCTCTATGCGATATATACCATCGTTGACTTCTCTCAAACACTGTTTGTTAAGAGAAGCTTCATACCAGTCTGAAATCAAATAGATCTCACCATCGTCTAGTGAAAAGTTCTTCATCTCACTCCAAAAGGCAAACGAAGTGTAGTTTGCATACCACTTTTCAAAAGTAGTTGGCTTGGAATTCAGAAGATAATCCACTTCGCCAAAATATACATTGCTCCTAGTGCCAATGATTGACCAGACCCAGCGCCTGTGAAGATCAGCCCAACCGTAAGTTGACATCTCGCCCTTATCGTAATATAGCACAAACGTTAACGAACTGTTCTGTTTATGGTTAGCTATCCACTGTAATCTTCCGTATTCTTCATTAGAGATCCATGGCTTATATGTTACACGGTGGGCGAGCACGATAGCAGTGCATGTTATAGCAGTCAATATCAGGACGGCCAAAATCCGTTTAGTAGTCAGTGTTTCTTTGGCGAAGAATCTGGCAACCCCAACAGCCACGATTGGAGGGGTAGTAGCCAACAGAAGAAGCCTCCATGCGGGGATTCTGAGCCCAGCCAAGGGTGCGAAAGAGCTGATAAAGATAACGACGTTCCAGAGTGATAACAAAAGGGGCAGTGATGCATCTCGGCTCTTCAAAGCCTCTACAGTTGCGTAGAAACCAACGACAAAGAAAAGGACTAAACCGCTCCCCAGTGATAAGAAGTAGCTTAATGGATGAGCAATCATATTTTCAGGGCGACGCCAAGGCCAATTTGAAGGATTTGTTACAATGTGACCACGCAAAATCTCGGGGATATAAGGTGAATTGATTAGAATAATTAGGGCCAAAGGAACGAAAATGCAGAGAATTACGATTTTTCCCTTTTGAAACGAGTGGCTATGTATATAGAGGATAAGGAATATAGTAAGAACCACTGAGCTTACTGCAAAAGTTTCTATCTGAGACAAACCTGCCAAGACTTGTAGCAAAACAAATAGTCCGAATACTCTTGTCGAAGGCCTGTCTAGAAGTTTCGGAAGAACGAGAAACAAGGCAGCTTCAGTCAAGAGAAAACAAAACAAGTTTCTATCGACAGAAACACCAACCATCCGCAGGATATTGTAATCAATGATTGTCAAAAACATGGCAAACAACGATAGTCGCCAAGATTGACTAAGGTTCTTGGTAATCTGGAAGTTAACTAACATGAAGCCAAGTGCCGAGATTATCGGAACTATGGTTGCTGTAAGCATGAAAGAAATGTTGAAAACGGAGGCAACTGCATATTCTAAGACCGAGAAGAAGTTAACTTGGTTTACCTCTTGAAAGAAATTTAACAGTCCTTGCTCTTCAATTAGCCGCATGTTTCTGATATACCACGATTTGTCCCACCCAACAGGGACAGCATATCCATGGAAGATGTAAGGAACAAAAATCGAAAGGTCTGAAGCAACAAGTGCCAGTATGATAAGTGCACGAACGTAAGAATTGTTTAAAAACGAAAAGGCCTTTTCAGCTCTGAGCATTACCATTCTTTAGCCCTCCAAGCTTTTTTCACTTTCGGCCATAAGATACTATGTCTCTTCAAGACATAGTCGATTATTCCTGCCAAGATCGCTGTTTGAACAATCAAACCATAAACTAGCGAAAGCAGCAGTTTACGACCATTATCAAAGAGAGCTAGCAGGAGCAAGGCTGTTAATGCTAAACTGACCAAAAGAGCGCCACTGGAAGCCCACAGAATCCAGACTAGAACAGGGCTAAGAATCTCCAGCAGGAAAAGAAGGAACGGAAGCAAGACCACCCTGAAAAGGTAGGATGGAAGTATCAACATACCGAAAAAACCGTATTTTGGGTTGAACAAGAGACGTTTGAATCTGGCAGTACCCTGGATAGCCCCGGCAGTTGTCCTTCTCTTCTGTGTTATTTGAGCTGAAAAACCTACCGGTGTAGCTTCGTAAACACGCGACAAAGGCTCGCAAACACAACGATACCCCATGCTTCTTATCTTCAAAAGGATATAACGATCATCGTTAATTACATCTTCATCCAGCTTTGCTAAAAGAGATCTGCGAAAAGCACAGAGCTCCCCTGACAAAAAGGAGACAGAATCGAAACTAGACTCCCACATCCTAACCTTTTGCCTAAAAACCTCAAAGAACATTTGATTCATCCTTCCAAAAACTGATCCACCAGAGGTCACAGTCAAATTGCCCACTACAGCTCCAACTTGCGAATCGGCAAAATTCTTTACCAGTTCTCTCAAAGAACCCCTTCCCAATCTAGCTTCCGCGTCAGTCAATACTACAATGTCACTCTTACACTTCTCCAGACCAACATTTATTGCAGAAGCTTTGCCTAACCTCTTTGGCTGCCTCATCAACCTGATCTTCCCTTCAGAACTGTATTTTGAAAGCACATTGAGGGTGTTGTCACTCGAACCGGACTCAATGGCAATGATTTCGAGTCTATCGCCTGGATAAGACACTTTCAACGTCTCTTTGATCTTCCGATCAATAACCGCTCCGACATTGTAACAAGGAATGAGAATAGAGACGAAAGGTATGAAATCATCCGATTTTTGCACAGGCTTTGACTTCAATTTAGCTAAGACGAAAACTAAGAAGAAGTAGCCAAAATGAGTCGTCACAAACACTAGAAAGGCGGCTGACCATACAGCCAACGCGAATTGAAGCCACGTCATAGGTCAATTCACCGAAGTATGCAGCAGCAGGTAGGTGGAGAAGATTATCCCCAAGCTTCTTAAAGCATAGCCAACAATGTTAGAGGCGACTTTAGAACTCCCATATTTACGAGCGTTAACTTGTATAGGAACCTCGAAACAGCGGTAACCCTTCAGACAAAGTGTAAGAATCATCTCTTGGGTATAGGTGAAG
>CAYGBS010000027.1:7854-17708 GCA_964348215.1 uncultured Candidatus Bathyarchaeia archaeon | reverse complement strand
CAAGTTAGAAACCATCTCCGTCCGCTCAAGACGACAGCAAGCAAATCTATATATAGATATGCTGCAAAACGTCTCTTCCAAGCTACACGGTAAAAGGAGAAAATTATTTGGCATCTGAGAAATTAATGGAATTGCTGAACAAGGCAATAGCAGGCGAACTGCAAGCATCAATTCAGTACATGTGGCAACATGTCTTAGCTAAGGGCGCCTATAGCGCTGCAGTCGGGAATATTATGAAAGAGATAGCCATTACAGAGATGAAGCACGCTGAGGAAATTGCAGAAAGACTGGCTTATCTCGGAGGAACTCCTACTACAAAACCCAACCCCATCTTCATAGGAGCTGATCTGGAAGAGATGCTTAGAATGGACGTAAAAGCAGAGGAGGAAGCAATCGAAATCTATAGAAGAACTATCAAGGCCGCAGCTGATGAAAGGGACACTACAACGAAGAAACTATTCGAAGAAATTCTAAGCCATGAAGAGGAGCATCACGACAGTTTCTCCAAACTCCTAGTCGGAATGGTAGGACTTTCGCAACCAGAACTACAATGACAACAAGTGTGCCTCAGACATTCAAGAGTCCTCTCACTTACTACTCAGCGTCCTGAGCGAACCAGAGACACAAAGACCCGACTAAGTAGCTTCACCAGGTAAGCCTCGATGAAAGGCGAAATCTTGAGTGATGGTTAACCTATCTAGGATTCCCCTATATCTTCAACTGAAGCCCCTTCACTAGTTCTCTCTTCCGATTTCGCAATGTTACCTCAGTAATGC
Organism: uncultured Candidatus Bathyarchaeia archaeon; assembly: GCA_964348215.1. Taxonomy (GTDB): domain Archaea; phylum Thermoproteota; class Bathyarchaeia; order Bathyarchaeales; family SOJC01; genus CAYGBS01. Next base: position 16,932 of record CAYGBS010000027.1, on the reverse strand, counting down.
CTCCGGCTGAAGCTATCTCCTTCTGAGTGGCCGGCTCATTCTCAAGTTTAGAGACAATGTACAAAAGGGCTGCCGCAATCCCTATGGGATGTTTTCCTGAGGTCAAACCTTTGAGATGTGCTTTTCGAAGCAGCCTTATTGCCTTCCCCTGGACCTTGCCAGAAAGCCCAACCTCTTCAGCAATTTTAGAAATATAATCCAAAGGATCATGAAGAGGCGTCCGGATAGATAACCTACGCAAAATAAGCCTATAAGACCTAGCAATTTCCCTCTTGCTTCGCGAGCTTGCCAATGCAACCTCATCTAGGCTTTTGGGAAGTTGGGCAAGCCTACATGCCACATAAAGAGAACCTCCAACAACAGCAGCTATAGATCTTCCTCGAACCAGATCTGCGTCCAAGGCTTTTCGATATATCACTGCTGCTCTCTGCTGCACTGAAGATGGCACATGCAGCTTTTCAGAAATCCGCTCCAGTTCAGCCATCGCTCGCATTAGATTGCGAGTTTCGTTCTCACGGGTCTTGGACCTAATGTGCCACTTTCTGAGACGCCACATTTGACGTCTGACTTCAGGGGAAAGTGGCCGTCCAAAGGCGTCACGATCCACTCTTATTGAGGTGGATAGTCCTTTGTCAAAGTGTGTGTAATCGGTCGGCGGTCCAGTTCTCGTCCTTGCCTGCTTCTCGTCTGGTGTGAAAGCTCTCCATTCGGGACCTCGGTCTAAAATATCCTCCCCGATAACTAAACCACACTTACAGCAGACGAACTCACCCATATCCTTGTCCCTTATTATATACCCGCTGTTACATTCGGGACATCGAAACTTTCTAACTAACTTTTGTGTCATCTCAATTCAGCTCCCAATTTTATTGGAGAAGCGGACGAGCATCTCAAGCATCTATATACAGGCGCGGATAGAATTCATCCGTAAAGTCAATTCTAATGTAAAAGCTTATATAGCGCTTGATGAGCGCTTCTATATAAATATTCTCATAAGCATATATAAAGATTCTGCACAAAACTTCGAAATACAAGCTTTATGCAAGACTCAAAGCCTCAGACTTTTGTCATGGTCCATGGAAACACACTTAATACCACATGGGTATATAAGGAAACATTTGAAAAAAGGCGCAGACGACCATGTTTGAAAGACTAATGGGAACAGTTACCCCTATTTTCATTCTAATGGCAGCAGGTTTCTTTTCGAGAAGGATGAGAATCCTAAGATCTGGCGACGAACGAGTGCTCAGCGCCTACGTATACTATTTCGCACTACCTGCCCTATTCCTTGTGAATATCGCTGAAATCAGGTTCACTCCAGAGATCCTCACCTTACTATTTGCCGGAATCACCCCAATCATTGTAACGGTAGCCTTTTTTGCCCTTCTCCACTTCACGTTCCGATTTTCAAGAAACACCCTCTACCTCTTGATTTTGAGTACCATTTTCGGGAGCTTGGCTTTTTTCGGCATACCTTTCATAACCTTTGCCTTCCCACAAGAAGGGGAACGGTTGGCGACACTGTCAGCGGCTTTCATTGCCACAGTAGGAGTCACCATATCTCTCACAGTCCTCGAACTGTATAAACTTGAAGAGGCAACGAAACGGGAAGCTATGAGGCATGTTACTGGAAGACTTTCAAAGAACCCCTTGATCCTTTCAATCCTGACAGGTATTATCCTGTCTCTCATAGGAATAGAGATCCCAGCAGCCATATCGAGCTCTCTACATATGTTAGGGCGCACGACCTCTGTCGTAGCCATTTTCATGCTGGGAGTCTTTCTCTATGGGCGGCGATACGCCAACATGCTTAAAGCCTTCAAACTGAGTTTGCTGAGGATACTGTTCTTGCCAGCAGTAGCCCTTTTATTTACACGATTGTTTGGCCTGACAGGTGTAGAAGGCTCGGTGTTAGTGCTTATGCATGGCATGCCTATTGCCATCTCCATGATCGTTCTCAGCGAACGTTATAGCTTTTACAGAGAAACAATTGCTTCCTTAATCCTAGTTTCCTCGCTTGGGGCAACAGTATACTTGAATTTGTGGCTCTTGCTGTTGGGACACTATTAGAAACATATGTGCTTAGTTAACGTGTCTCATCTTATCCTTAGTTGTTCAATCTCAGCGGCGTCTAGAGCAGAAACAACAATCGATTTATTCATCTCTTCTTTGCCGAACTTCACTGAAGCTTTTTCTTCTTTTTTATCCGAGTACCTTAGAGTCAGAGCTGCTGCCTTCTTGACAGCATCCTTTGTTTTAGGCCCCTGCAGTAAGGTGATTGGACTGCCACAGCCTGGAACTTCAAAGCGATAGTCATTTCTCCCTTGCATTCTCTTTAACTGCTCGTTTTCAGTTTCGTTTCTTCCAACAATGATCTTATTCTTCCCAAACCTGAAGTGCCTTCCCTCCTTCAACAAGTTTATGTCCTTCATCCCAACCTTCTTCTTGTGCTCAAACAAATCTCTGATTTTCGCTGCGAATTCCTTGTACGTCAACAGGCAACCACCAGCAGGGCATGGATAATCCCTAATGTTGAACTCTTCAGCAAGTTCAAGCTGTTTGCTTCTCGATCTGCCTCTTATGTCCAAGAGTTTTCTTCTATCAACCCATCCCTTCTTTTCGACCTCAGTTTCCGGCAGCAGCTTCGCTGACAAGGGTCTCAGAATCTTTCCTTCTAAGCCTGCTTCTTTCTCTATGATTCCTAAGGCTTTTCTGTGCTGGGATTTGGGTCTTTCATCAAGGACCTCTCCGGTGAATAGGAAGGAGGCACCTATCTTTCGAGCGTATTCTTTTGCTTTCTTGAGCATGAAGATTCTGCAGTCGATGCAAGGGTTCATGTGCTTTCCATAGCCATATTTGGGGTTTTTCAATGTGTAGAGATATTCTTCGCCTACACTCATTACCTTCAGTGGTATCTCAAGTTGCTTAGCTATTCCAGCGGCTCCGCATCCGCCTTTTCCACAAAGGCAGAAGGGAGAGGTGAAGTTCACTGCTGTGACGGTTATTCCCAGCTCCTGCATCAACTTCACTGCCAGTGTACTGTCTAAGCCACCGGAAAGCAACGCTAAAGCTTTCATATGGACCCTTCCAGGTTCTCCATGTTTCCATCTATTCTCATCGGTCTCGTAAATATATAGTGTGCACGTAACAAAACATTTAACTCTCATACTTGTTGCCTAAAATTAGCGAGGAAGCAGAGTATTGCAGACAACTTTCACACTGCGACCGTTTGAACCAGCCGATCTTGAGAAGGTCATCTCCATCAATCGCGTTTGCCTGCCGGAGAATTATTCGTCATACTTTTTCATGGACCTGTATGAGCGATATCCCGCTACTTTCATTGTAGCTGAGCAGGAAAACAAGGTTGTAGGATATGTAATGTGCAGAATTGAGAGAGGGTTCTCAAACTTCGGCTTTTTGGGAATTCCTAAGAAGGGCCATGTAGTCTCGATCGCAGTTTTGCCGGAATATCAGCGAAAAGGCGTGGGTCATGCTCTCATGACGGAGGCAATGAAAAACATGCGTGTGTACAAGGCAACAGAATTCTATTTGGAAGTAAGGGTCAGCAATGCGGCAGCAGTAGGCATGTACAAGAGACTGGGGCTGCAAATAGTCCGTACCAACCATGGATACTACGCTGATGGAGAGGACGCTTACGTTATGGGAAGAAAACTTGCAAGATGAGATGAGACAATTGTGAAGGAGAAAACTCTTGCAAGAGTTTCTGTTTTCCTCTAAGGATAACCGCGGTTTCTCTTCAGTTTGAGCGTTACTACCAAAACCTCATTGCCTCTTACAGCTACTTCTATTGCTAATATCATGGCTTCTGGGTTAAAAGTGAAAATTGACAAACATGAGATAATATACTTGCTTGCATCTGACACACAGAGGTTTCCTGTAAAGTAAGCTTAGGGAAAGCTTTACATAAAAATCGGAAATAACCACTTCAGCATATACTACTGCTAACGCGATTAGCAATCTACAGCCAACTGGAAGACTGATGGGGTAAGTGCATGCTTAAGAGAAGCTCAAAAGCTCAACACACGCTCGTTGAACTGAAAGCTGAAGTAGATGATCTAGCGATTATTCGAGACATGCTAGTCTACATTAGAGCCGAGAAAATAGGTGTTTTTCATCAAATTGACACGTATTACAGCGTTCCTAAGGGCAGGCTGAAACTACGGGAAGTGGAAGGTAAGACTGATGCGGAATTAATTTACTATGAGCGGGAAAATGTAGTTGAGCCAAAGAAAAGCTATGTTTTCATTCTGTCAATTGCTGAGCCAAAGACTTTCAAGCGGATTCTTGAACGAATCATGACAGTTAAAGCCATAGTAGATAAGATTAGAGAGATCTACTTCTACAAGGGTATTCAGATCCATTTAGACAAGGTTGAAGGCTTAGGGGCATTCATAGAATTCGAACGTACAACTTCTGAAGATCCAAAGCGACAGAGAAAGGATTTGCAGAAGCTGGAAAAGCTTAGGAAGGCATTCAAAATCAGCCCTGAAAGCTTGGAGAGGTTTTCTTACAGCGACTTGATCTGATACTGTAACCATTGCTCTTCCTTTTCGTTCATCCAATTCAAAAGTTGCAGTATACCTCTGGCAAAGCCTAACATTCCGCCTAACACAAATATGGCGAGGAAAAAGCGCAAGTCAACAACCAAGTTAAATTGTTCTATGGTGAAGTTGAGCACACTTGCATTTAGGACATAGGCGAAGTAGAGGACAATCATCAGGGAGTTAGCGATGCTGAAAATGTGATGAAAGATCGTGCCACGGGCGAATTCGGTGACGAAAACGAAGAACAGATATAACGCAACAAGAGCTGTGAACAGTGCTTGATGACCTATTAAGCCTTCAAAGGGAGCTATAAACGCTGAGAAGATCAGGAAGAAAATGTATACGATAGCAGTTTTGAACAACGCTTTGAAAAAGCGCGGTATCAGGGTCTTCACCGTAACCCTGTCTTCCTTAGTTCCTGCCATTTTATCCAAAGTTCATCACCAGAGGACCATAATTAAACATCCCAGTTTCAGCGTAAACATGAATTTGTCCTCTCTCTGTCAGAGATGCCGCGTTTATCAAGGTTTCAGTCCCCCCGTTATATATGTCGGAGGATAGAACGTCAACCGGAACGACTCCTGATCCTAATGGCTGATGTTCATCATTGAAGATCTCGACACGTAGAGTTCCAGTGACGCTGAAATAAGGTGAATTATTCTGGAAGCTGATTGGCACATCTGCTGTGAAATGTGTAGAGTTGTATGGACTGTACGTAGGAATGCCTATAGTGAAGTTGGAGAGGGGTGCGCCCCATGGTATCGTTTTGTTTGTCTCAACTCCTAACGGTACCACGCTGGCGTAGTTCAGGTGAACCATACCGTGAACGGTTAGGTTTGAGTCATTAAACAGGTAGTCTGCATGAGCTATGATTTGGCCTATGCTGAGGCTGACGTTGTGAAAAACCGTTGCATTTTTTTGAGGAGGGATTTGTGCGATGTAGGTCATGGCTTTCGAAATCTGATTGGTCTCAGCATCTGCGATTAGTGTTGTGACGTTAAGATCAGCTATGCTGTAATAGCCCTTGTTGTCAAAGAATACTGGCAGCATTACCTGGAACTCCTCGCCGTTGGAGGTCATAGTGGGTTCGCCGATGTTTACGCGGATTAATGTTGCTGAGTATACGCATGTCACGGCAAAAGCGAGGGTTATGATCCAGAAAAAACGTATGGCCCAGCTCAGCGCCCGCAGTGCCACGTTCATTTGGGCTTATTCTTCCCTCTGGTTTTCAGGCAGAATGAGTACTGCTTTGGGCTCTTCTTGGTTAGGTTCTGATGAGACTTGAGGAGCTTGTTTTTGTGTGGCTTGGGTCTGATATTGAGGTGCAGGTTTTGGTTGCTCCCGTGTCGGCGGTGGTGAGGGCTTTGGTTCCGGTTTTGATGGTTGCTGCTGTGGTTTAGGCTGTTCTACGGGTTGCTGTCTAGGTTGATGTTGCGTCTTTTCCTTGATTGCCACTGGCGCGGCCATAGGGGCATATTTGTGAGTTACTAGCGGGATGCCTCTAATAGTCAGAAGGGACCCTATCCATCCCATGATGCCCAAGTACATTAGACGTATACAGGCTTGAATAAGAGGCGCTAAAGCGTCACCGAAAACTCTAGCCAAATCTCCCGTGGCAATTATACTGAAAGGTTCTTGGAGGAATAAGAAGGCGTTTATGAAGGTGAAGGCTAGGAGGGTTACGCCTATGAAAAGGATGATAATGCCTGTGAGCTGAGGCTTGTTGGTTACGGTCATGGGCATATACTAAAGGTCTCCTCTTTTGCTGATTGAATATTGTGGGGGGGGATTTTGTATTAAATCTTCTGTAGCAATAAACAATATTCCCTTGCATGCTCTTCACTGCAGATTGAAACTACGACTCACAGCAGCCAATAACAAGTCGTAAAGCAAGATTGAAGTGTCGGAACATCCCATCAAAGTAGCAGAAATCTAGCGTGAACAGTTAACATCTCAAAAAAGGAAAATCCCTTAAGAAGCTATTCAGCATTTAACTCCAAATAGCTACATGAGAATGGTAGAACAATGCCGAAGATCAAAGTAACCCTTCTAACGGGAAGAACAATAGACCAAGGCACCACAAAAGAACTCAGTAAGCTCTCAGATGAATACCGGGAAAACGTAGCCATCTGCGAAATCGATCCGGTTGATTTGAAAGAACTTGATGTAAAGGAAAACTCCAACGTCAAAGTAACAACAGAACACGGAGCAGTTGTCGTGAAAGCCAAAGAGTCAAGTAGAGCCCCTCACCCGAGGATTGCCTACATGCCCTACGGACTCTGGGTAAACGTCATTACCGACCCCAAGACGCATGGAACAGGAATGCCTACTTTCAAAGGAATCACGGCGGAAATACAGCCAGCCCCCACAGAAACTGTTCAAACCATACCGCGTCTCTTGAAAAAGATTTTCGGGAAAGACTAACCATGACAGTGATCAAAAACGTGACCTGCCCAGTTTGCGGAACCCTCTGCGACGATCTTGAAGTAACTGTGAACGAGAATGCCATAACTGATGTAAAGAATGCATGTGCGGTAAGCGAAGCAAAGTTTACTAACTTCTCTAACCCCAACCACAGAAACCTGAAGCCCCTTGTAAGAAAAGACGGAGAATTGGCCGAAGTCTCCTTAGAAGAGGCCGTGAAGAAGAGCGCTCAAATCTTAGTCGATGCATCTTACCCAATCCTCTATGGCTGGAGCTGCACAACGTGTGAAGCGATTCAAGTGGGGCTAGAACTAGCCGAAGAAGTTGGAGGGGTTATTGACAACACTTCTACCGTTTGCCATGGCCCGTCAATTCTAAGCATACAAAACATCGGGATACCAACCTGCACCTTAGGTCAAATACGACACCGCGCAGACTTGATAATCTACTGGGCAAGCGACCCTTACAGTGCCCACCCACGTCACATGGAACGTTACACAGCTTTCTCCGATGGACGCTTCCAGAAAAGCGAGTGGGATCACTATATTGCACGTCTTCGCGGAATATTGGGTAAGAAAAGACTCAGTAGGGCTTCAGAGCTGGTGCTGATGAAGGAGGCTAAGCTGCCGGTTGTCTCTGGACAGAAACTACCTCCGAAATTTGAAACTGAAAAGCGAAAACTGATCGTTGTAGACGTCAGAAAAACTCGCTCTGCAGAGCTGGCGGATTTCTTCATTCAAGTCGAGCCGAATAAAGATTTTGAGCTTCTTCAAGCCCTCCGCTTGCTTGTGAAGGATGGAGAACTTGAAGTCGATGAAGTTGCCGGGGTGCCAGTTGATCTGTTAGAAGACGTAGCGGATGCAATGGTGGGATGCGACTTCGGCGTGTTATTCTTCGGAGTAGGATTAACCATGAGTTCTGGGAAGTTACAGAATATCGATGCTGCAATCGCTTTGACACAAGACTTGAATCATCGCACAAAGTTCGTCATCATGCCGATGCGGGGTCACTTCAATGTTGCAGGTGCAAACGTTGTATATACATGGCAGACAGGCTATCCCTTCGCTGTAGATTTTTCCCAGGGCTATCCTCGATACAATCCAGGTGAAACCTCAGTGATAGACATACTGAGTCGTGACGAAGCGGATGCAGGTCTAGTCGTTGCATCTGACCCAGTTTCCAATTTTCCAAGAACTGCAGTTCAGAACTTGGTGAAAAATCCTCTAATCGCTATTGACCCAGTTATCTCTCCTACAACTATGATGGCTGATGTGGTATTCCCCTCCTCTTTTGCAGGTATCGAAGATGAGGGAACAGCATACCGGATGGACCGTGTTCCTCTACTTCTGAAGAAGCTGGTGGCTCCTCCAGAAACATGCTTATCAGACGAAGCGATTCTGCAGAGAATCCTAGAACAGGTTAGGCGCATAAAACGTCAGAGGGTGAAGACGTAGAATGAAAGGACTCCTAATCAAGAACGGCTTTGTCTACGACCCGTTGAACAGAATCGACGGGGAAAAAATGGACATCGCTGTCCACAACGGTAAGATTGTAGAGAAAACAGAAAATGCCAAAGCAATTGACGCCTCAGGATTGGTTGTGATGCCAGGCGGCGTAGACATACACTCTCACGTTGCAGGCGCCAAAGTCAACTCCGGCCGATTACTGCGGCCAGAAGATCACTACAAAGATGTGGAACCCAAAACCGCAGTAACCCGTTCAGGAGTCGGCCACTCCATCCCATCAACCTTCACGACAGGCTACCGTTACGCAAGAATGGGGTGGACCACAGTGATGGAGCCAGCGATGCCCCCGCTAAAAGCTAAACACACACATGAAGAGCTGAATGACACACCTATGATAGATAAGGGCGCATACCCACTCCTGGGAAGCAACTGGCTTGTCTTAGAACATCTGAGGGCTAGAGAATATGAAGAATGTGCAGCTTACGTAGCTTGGATGATGAAAGCAACTAAAGGATATGCAATCAAGCTTGTTAACCCTGGAGGACTAGAGGCATGGGGTTTTGGCAGAAACGTTCGCGACATCGACGACCGCTTCGCCGGCGTGCCCCCGTCGCTGCGGCCGC
>CAYGBS010000027.1:0-7844 GCA_964348215.1 uncultured Candidatus Bathyarchaeia archaeon | reverse complement strand
TCTCAACATGCCTCATACAATTCACGTACATACAAACAACCTTGGAAAACCGGGAAACTATGTCACAGCCTTGGAAACCATGAAGTGCGTTGAAAATTTGGCGATGGATGGAAAACCCGCCATCCACATGACACATTGTCAATTCAGCGCCTTCGCAGGTCACGACTGGCGCACCTTCAGATCAGCTTCAGAAGAAATCGCAAAATACGTAAATTCTCACAGTCACGTTACTCTAGATCTAGGGCAAATCATTTTCACAAACACAACAACAATGACCGCAGACGGACCATTCCAATTCATTCTTCACCAGATAACTGGTAACAAGTGGGTAAACAATGATGTAGAAACCGAAACCAGTTCAGGAATAGTTCCATTTCATTATAAGCGAAAAAGCTACGTTCACGCAACTCAATGGACAGTCGGGCTAGAACTCGCTCTTCAAATAAAGGACCCTTGGAAAGTATTCCTAACAACAGACCATCCAAACGCTGGACCTTTCACCGCATATCCAAGGATTATTGCATGGCTCATGAGTCGAAAAGCCAGAGCAAAAGTTATGAAGAAAATTAACAGAAAAACTAGACGCAGAGCCCTGCTTTCTGCCATAGACAGAGAATACACGCTCCGCGAAATCGCAATAGCCACAAGAGCCGGTCAAGCCAAGGCCTTAAACTTAGAAGACAAGGGGCACCTGGGAGTAGGAGCTGACGCAGACATAGCCATCTATGATCTGAATCCAGAAAAAGCGAACTTGGCCAACAACCCAAAGGCGATTAGACACGCCTTCAGAAACGCTGCCTACACCATAAAAGACGGGGAAATCGTGGTAAAAAACGGAGAAGTGGTGAAATCTGTCAGTGGGAAAACCTACTGGACTGACGTAAAGGCTTCCCCAAGTCTCTTAGAAATCGAGCCGGAACTCCAGAAAATCTTTGAGGAGTACTACACCGTTAAATACGAAAACTATCTTGTTCCAAACCATCACCTAGCCGTTGCAAGTCCTATTCCGATACAAGCAAAGGTGTAGGGAAATGGCTGTGGTTCTTCGCCTAAAAAGGAAGTTGAAAGCACCGGCAAATGCAGAATGCATCTCTCCAAACACTTTCGCTGGAAAATCAATAAACGAAATCGCGAAACTCCAGTTTTGGCATGGAAACCGCCGAAGCTCACTAAAGGATATTTTCGAAATAAAAGGCAACTGTGGAAAGACGCCTAATGAAGTAACAATCCAACTTATTGGACAGCTTACTAAGGTTCGAGGATTAGGCACTGGCATGACTGACGGTGAAATCGCGGCTAAAGGCAATGTTGGAATGCACCTTGGCGAGGAAATGAAGGGGGGAAAGATTACAGTGGAAGGCAGTGTTGGGTCCTGGGCTGGTTCTTCAATGAGAAGTGGAACGATAGAAGTGAAAGGAGATGCCGGTGATTATATCGGGGGTGCTTATCGAGGAAGCACTAAGGGTATGCGAGGAGGGTCCATCATTATTCACGGAAATGCTGGAACGGAGGTTGGCTGCTATATGAGAAAGGGTCTGATCAAAGTCTACGGCGACATTGACCAATTTGCGGGCATTCACATGAGGGACGGAACTATGGTTGTTTATGGCAAAGCAAAGGAGAGAGCAGGAGCATACATGACAGGCGGGAAAATCATCTTGTGTGATCACATCCCATCTGTTCTACCTACGTTCACAATCAACAACATAAAAAGCAAGGCCAAAGCAGAAGAAGAAAAAATCAAGGGACCATTTTACGTTTTTATCGGCGACCTTGCTGAAAATGGTAAAGGAAAACTCTACGTGGCCAAAGACAAAAATGAACACCTGAAAGGCTGCGAAGAACTATTATGACAATACCTTCCGTTCGATTTATATCCAATTTTTGGACTAATACCCACACATGCTGAGCGTAAACCAGAAAGCCTTTAAACTCGTGCAGACTTTGTGCGCAACATCTTCGGAATACAACATATCAACCAAAAAGTGCAGATCAGGAGCCACTTTGATTGATGCAGGAATACGAGCAAAAGGCGGCTTCAACGCGGGCAAAATGGTCACAGAAATCTGCTTAGGCGGACTTGGTAAAGCACGAATACTCCCAAAACAATATGGAGACCTTGAACTCCCATCAGTATTCGTCTATACAGACCACCCTGCAATAGCTACCTTAGGATCCCAGTTTGCAGGATGGCAAATAAAAAGAAATGATTTCTTTGCGATAGGTTCTGGTCCCGCCCGAGCATTAGCCTTGAAGCCCCGCAACATTTTCGCAGAGATACAATATGAAGACAACGCGGACATCGGGGTGATTGTTCTAGAAACAGCCAAAGAACCCCCAGAAGAACTCGTTAAGGAACTAGCCCAAGAATGCAGAATCCCCGCTGATCGACTCCACGCTGTTTTGGTTCCTACAACAAGCGTGGCAGGCTCCACACAAGTATCTGGAAGAATTGTGGAAACAGGTTTACATAAACTCTCCAAATTGGGTGTGGATCCATTATCCATTCAGTATGCTTGGGGATGCGCTCCCATTGCCCCAGTTCATCCGAAATTTACAGAAGCCATGGGAAAGACGAATGACGTGATCCTGTACGGCGGCACAGCCTACTTCGCTTTGGAACATAAAAACGATGCCGAACTAAAAACTCTCTTAAAGGAAGCCCCTTCTTCAGCCTCAAAGCGTTATGGCAAACCATTTAAGCTCGTCTTCAAAGAAGCCAATCACGATTTCTACCAAATTGACCCCAACCTTTTTGCACCCGCAGTCTTCATTGTGAACAACCTTTCAACTGGTAGTGTTTTTCAAGCTGGAAAAATCAACGTTGACATCCTTAAACAGTCGTTAGAGCTGACTGCTTTAGTTTAAAGGCAAAAGCACGTTCTTAACGTGAGGTTTCGAGAAAATCTACTGAAGCCCCTTCAACTATGTTGGGTAGAACAGAGAAAAACGGGGTAAGCTTCCCCAAGATTGACCGAAAAGCCTTTCTAACGACAATCATAGGATAGTAAGGTGCTCTGAACTGTCATTCAAGCTCAAAATGAAACAAGCCGCAAGGAAAATCAACTCCAACATTGTTCTAGCTCTCGATTTACCCCATGGCGAACCTAAAGAACTGCTCCCCAAAGCCAAGCAAATTCTAGAAGCAGTGCACCCGCATGTCTGCGCGGTGAAGTTTAACCGCCATCTAATTCTGCCTTTAGGCTTGTTCACCAATGTGTCAGAATTGTTGAGTCAAGCGAAAGGCTACGGGTTACCTACTATTATGGACTGCAAGATCAACGACATCGGAAACACAAATCGAATAATAGCTGAATACTATTTTAAGGCAGGCTTTGACGCCGTCATCGCAAATCCTTTTGTGGGCTGGGAAGAAGGCCTGCAACCTGTTTTCGAAACAGCAAAACGACAGAATCGAGGTGTAATACTGCTCGTCTACATGAGCCACAAAGGAGCACGAGAAGGCTACGGACAGAAAACCTTCACTGAAGAAGCCGACCAACCAGTCTTCCAATACAGACTGTTTGCCCAGAAAGCGTTAAGATGGAGCGCAGACGGCGCAGTCGTTGGCGCTACATACCCAGAAAAGATTAGAGAACTGTATTCAATTCTTGGCGGAAAAGTGCCTATCTATTCTCCCGGCATAGGCGCTCAAGGCGGAAACATTGAGAGAACTATTAGAAGCGGCGCGAAGTATCTAATTGTAGGAAGAGCTATAACCCTTGCTAGAGACCCATCAAAAGCCGCTGAAAAAATGAAAATCATCGCTCAGGAAAGTCTAGAGAAAAACTTGTAACCTAAACTATCTATAGCTCTGTTAAGGCCTCTCCTCTCTTGTCCAAAGCTCTTTTTTCAGCAAATCTCTAACTGCAGAGCGAATCGCGGAACTTCTGCTTGGGTACATGTTCGCCCTCACAAGTTCATCTAAACCCTCTAGATAAGCTTCTGGTAATAAAACTGTCACAAGCTTCACACTATCACCTTGATATGTTATGTACATGTTATGAGACAATATATAGAACTTACGGCGGCCTCGATAATTCCCTAGATTTCTTCTCCCTAAAGGATAAACACCAATATCAAAACAATGTTATTTCCAACCTAGAAAGCCGCCGCGCGGGCATGTTGGCTATTTCACACGTAATGAACACCGTAAACTTCTGGGTTCGCCATTATTACTATGTCAAATATGTCGACGTCTCCATCTTGGTCAAGGTCTGCAAAGGGATCATATCCAGGATCTCCTGATTCAGACCCATAGCGTCCCGCTACAAAAACTATGTCAAATATGTCGATGTCTCCATCACCGTCTATGTCCGGCGGACACCAGATTATCGTGACTATCCCGTCGATGTAAACGTTGTCGGAAGTGTCTATTTCCCCAGCAACAACACTTGCTTCAGCCCATATCGTGACATTTTCAACCATAGGCTCGTCTGGAGGCCAGGGAGGCGGAAAGATCATTGCCCTGAACGGGGGAGAGGATATATCCCCTTCGAATGTTCGAGTCTCGCTTGCACTCGGTCCCAGATCAACAACACTCTTGGTCTGAATAGTGAGATTCTCAGCATATACTGTTAAGTTGAAGCTTTCACTGCTGGTCCCTTGATTTTCAACGGTAACATTAATGTAAATAACAGAGGGCGGAAGAAATACTGGCCATGCTGTGACACTGGAAATGGCCACGTCATGAACTTCAGAACCCTGAGCGACATATATCTGAAAGCCGGAAAATGATAGAGAAAACAGGAACACTAGCAAGACGACAGACAGTATTCCCTTCATACTCCGACCCCTCATAATCACTCTGCTCACATACAATAGTACCGTACTACCTTATGCTATTTATCGTTTTAGAAAGATTGTGCATATCTCTGCAAGAAATTAGTTCCTCGTTTTGAGCTCAATCCACAGATTGCGGTTGTTTCACTCTTGTCAAGAGTCTCCTTGTTCAGAGAAGACCAGCAAATAATGATACTTAAGGCGGCGTTTTTTCAGAGTGATAAACCCCTTTTTCTCGAAGAGACTCCTAGCCTGCTCTTCCGAGATTCTAATAGCCACTGGAGGCCCAAACCCTGTGTTCTTCTTCTCAAAATCAACTATAAGTGCCTTGCCGCCTCTTTTGAGTACTCTTCCCATCTCTCCGATCATTCTTCTTCTAGCACACTTATGTGCTTTGAATTGAAAAGGTGATGCTTTTTCACGTCAACGCCCCTGCAGTTTGATGTTTGCCTCACGAGGGCCTCTCAAAAATCGCGTCCAGTTAAGATCTTCCATAAGCCCTCAATTCTTGACGGGATTTCATACGTTCGACCGATCTTCGAAGTGCTAGGGAAACCTTTCTCATCAGTTTTGGTGCCACTTCTGTATCTGCGGGCACAGTGTAATCGGCAGATAGATGAGATCATATTACTGTTCCAGTGAGAACCACGCTTAGCTCTGGCCTCAGATGCCTAGATTCCTTTCAAGCTTCTCTACCATATGCAAGTAGTGCTCATGTTTTCCTTCTCCGATGACTTCACGTTCGACCTTTTCGAATTTTCTTAGAAGCTCCTTGTTGTCAGATGGGGAAAGAACCTTGTCGCCCATAGGGTAGAGAATGTTGTCCTCCTTGTAAATATGTTGGTCAAGAAGCTCTGCGTAGCCCCTAGCGTTCTCAATAACTGCTCTTTTTGCTTCCCTGTCGCCTCTTTCATACTCCGCCAACGCTTCGCTTAGACCCTTCACGTAACGGCGTCCCTGCTCATGTTCGCTTAACATGACTGCAATAGGTCCACTCCATGTCGGAATACCCTTCTCCCCCATGAGAGGAAAAAGTGTATCCTGCTCTTTACCATGATGACAACGGTCAGCGAAAACTTGAATGAAGTCCACAGCCTTCCGGAACAGGTCAACAGAAACATTCTCCTCCCTCTCAAGTTTCCCAGAGGCTACATTTAGGATTTTTATGATTCGAAGAATAACCTGATGCTCTTCCTTCAGGCTTTCTGTGGCAGACATACATAATCACATTCGTCAAGCAAAATCTCTAGGACACCTAATAAGTTTTTCAAAGCGTAGACGTTGCTGCGAGCCTCTCACTTACCAGAACAAGTTCCAGTATAACGCCTAGACTATTTCATGTCTGATTTCCTGCAATTCTTTAAAGAGACGAGGAAAGGCCTTGTCAACATCCTCAAGGTATAAAGCCGAGTTCTTTATCCTTCTCTGGATCAAACCAGCCGTCAAGAATGACCAGCCCAAAACATCATCAATCACTATGGGGAAAGGAAAAGCTATCAACGTCAGCCCAATCTTCACCAAATCGCCTTGACCGCTTTCCTTGCAGAGGCGCTTGATGGACTCCAGCGTAGTTCTATCTCTTCGGGAAACCTCGTTGAGTAAAGCAGTATTTTTTCTCCAATCCTCTCCCAACTCGCGTACAATATCAACCCGCTTCCTCAGTTCCTCCATTTCTTTCAAAATCTCTCGGTCTCCTTGAAATTTCCTCAACAACACTTAAGGCTTCAAGGACAAAAAGCTTAGCATCCAAAATCATTGACAAGAAGGACCCCTCTTTTCAGTATGAGCATATGCACGCGCAAAATGTCATAAACAATATTGGCAAAAATCCCTGTCTCTGCTATTGATTTTTGAGATAAACATGAAAAGAAATTTGCATAGAGCTTATATCCTGAACGTTTGGGCAATATGGTAAGGACTAGTTTTACACTAGTTTTTTATAGTTTTCCAACGGTCTATAGTATTTTCGAGAGTGGCATATTTGTCTAAATATGCATACATTCTTCTTACAAAGAAGAAATGGTGGAAGAGACGTGTCACGCAACAGCGTGCAGGCAGAACGACCCAAATCTTTGTCCGCAGAAACGTTGTAGGCCCAGTCGACACAGAGCTATTGCTCTTCTACGTCAACCATCCTGTACGAGAAGTTAGAGGCACCGGCGACTTTGAAGAACGTATCGTCGGCAAGATTGAGAAATTATGGAGAACTCATAGCACAGAAACGGTTTTCAAATCACACGACGAATATTTGGAATTTATGCAAGGAAGGACGAAAGCAACTTTTATCAGGTTCAGCAATCTTCGTGAACTACACCCACCTATTCCTTTAAATGAAACGCTCCAAGTTCTCGGAGTCTCTAGACTACCTCGAAATGGCAAATATCTAAGCAGAACGACAGCTGGCGAGCTGTTGCGAGGTTGTTCCTGATTGCAGGCTTTTAGCCCACAGAAATTCGTAGAAGATCAAGTCAAAGAGATAAAAAAACTCGTCGGAAAGAAGCGAGCGTTAATTGCGGTTTCTGGCGGCGTCGACAGCACCACAAGCGCTGTCCTAACCTACAAAGCCATCGGCAACAACCTTCTATGCGTAATGTTGGATGACGCCTTCATGCGCGAGGATGAACCACAACATATCGCCCAGCTAGTTTCGCAGCCGCCGATAAAGCTGCCGATAAGAATATTGAATGTCCAAGAGCAGTTCTTAACTGCGCTCGAAGGGTTACAGGACGCTGAAGAAAAACGTAAGATGTTCCGTGAGACCTTCTACAAGGTCTTAGGCGAAACTGCTGAAAAAGAAGGGTGTAAAGCGCTTGTTCAAGGAACGATCAAAGCCGATATTGTAGAGACAGTTGGCGGAGTGAAGACGCAACACAACGTTCTCAAACAAATGGGAATTGACACGGTTAAGCGTTATGGCTTCAAAGTTGTTGAGCCTCTAGTCACGCTTTACAAGGAACAAGTTCGCATGGTTGCCCACCATCTTGGCATCCCATCGGAAATTGCGGAGAGGCAACCTTTTCCAGGTCCAGGCTTATCTGTTCGAATTGTAGGCGAGATTAGAA
>CAYGBS010000026.1:13235-17788 GCA_964348215.1 uncultured Candidatus Bathyarchaeia archaeon | reverse complement strand
GAGTATTTTAAGGTGCAGGCTTTTGATTGTTTTGTAGGAAGAGGTGCGAATAGCTATGTTTTGTTTCAAGGGGTTTGCTAAGTTTGTGCGAGGTATCTTGTTATGCGGGATAACAATACCGTGAACAGCATCATAGGTCTTCTCGGACACCTACTTATTCTAAATCCTTATTCAGTTTTCATAATTCTTTTCTAGATTTACGGGGCGTTTCCTCAACTAAGGAAGAATATGCAATGTTTAAAGATTTCTCTGGAAAGAAAATCTACACGATGGTTTTCGCCGCGGTCTTCGTTTGCACAGTGATGATGTCGGCTCTCTCAATACCTTCTGCCAAGGCAAACCCAATCATAGTCGAGGTATCCCCGACAAGCGGGGAGGTAGGAACCTCTCTGAGGGTGTCTGGAAGCGGCGCTACTGAGGATGGAGAAGTGAAAGTTTACTTGGCTTGGTTCTTTGCAGGCTCATTCGCAGCGACGACAGTTGCAAACCCAACTGGGGTATATTCAACTGACATTACGGTGCCGGCTTTTCCGGTTGGCACTTATTCCATACTAGTCCTTGACGTCACGACAGGGGATACCGCTGTAGCTCCGTTTACTATCCAGCCCGATATTAACTTGACCTCTGTTGATGGGGCGGTCAACGACGAAGTTACGGTAAAGGGCTACGGCTTCAACGGCGGGAGTTCTATAACGCTGATGTTTAATGGGATCGATGTGACACCTTGGCCGAACCCTCAAACAGACGGTTTTGGCTCCTTTGAAGCGAAATTCAGAGTTCCTAAGGTTCCGAAAGGAGAATACACTATCAACGCAAGTGACGGTGCAGATTACGCGTTAGCCTCGCTCACAGTTGTCCCGAAGATCACTTTGAATCCGACAAGTGGGCCCTCAGCTGCGACAGTTTTCGTCAACGGCACAGGATTTGCATCGAACGCTGCTGTGTCGATTGAGTTTGACAACATCAATGTGACAATGTATGCTGCTTTTCCGACGGAGATAGACGGTTCGTTTGTGCAGCTGTTCTTCGTCCCTGACGTAGCTGACGGAGCTTACACAGTAAACGCCACTGATGAACATGGAAATTCAGCCATCGCCCCATTCTTGGTTCCTTCCCCAACACTGACATTGGAGCCGAGCACAGCATTCGGAACCTCAATAGTCACCGCAGAAGGCGCAGGGTTTCCCATAGGGCAACCTGTTCTTCTAGTTCTAGAGGACAACACCGTGGTTGAACTAGTTGATCTGATGACTGGAAGCGAAGCGCTGTTCGCAGACGAATACGGAGAGTATGAGTATTCGTTCATCGTTCCAGTTACGACTCCTGGAGCCTATCGCGTTGTAGCCTACAGCTTGGCTGGGTTTGGATTCGAAATCGATGAGGAATTGGCCTCTGCTTCACTTACAATTGTTGATGATGCTATTTTGGTGGAAATTGAAGACAAGATAGCTACCATCATAATTCCTGACTTGGGAACAATAAAGCAAAACCTAACAGCGATTGACGCGGAGCTTGTCAGCATTGAAGGGAACATCGCAACAATCAACTCAACCATGGGAGTGATACAAGCAGACTTGGCTGACATCCAGCTAAACATTACAGAGATCAATGGAAACATGGTAACAGTAGAGACGACTCTAGGAACAATTGACGGGAAAATAACGTCGATCGAAGGTGAAACCGCCACCATAGAGACAGAAGTGGGCACTATCAAGACGGACATTTCAAGTGTTAAGAGAACCCAAGAAGCCTTCAACATCCCTTTGTACACCGGTTTAGGACTGGCTCTAATAGCGGCTGTAGGGGCGATCTTTCTGACTATTATCCACGTACAGGCAATGCGAAAAACCGCAGCGTAGATTTCTCGCCTCCCCTTTTTTGTCGACACTTTTTTGAGTAGAATGTGCACGGATGACGTTCTGCCTGGATAATCTCGGGCTATAGAATGTTGGGAGTCACGTGGCAAAATAAATAACAGTGAATACAGGATAATGCGGGGAGGGAAGAGGTTCTGGGCTCACTACGGTACGATAGAGGAACAATCCTTGTTCGGGGCGATGCTAGGATACCGAATAGTAGTTGGGATTCCCGTGTTGGCGCCTTCAGAGCGTTGGCACTCTATTATCCCGAGGCATTGAAGTTTCTCCGTCTCAGCCAACTGGATTTTAAGGATAACGTCTTGGAACTACCGCCCTGCCCCGAGCTTAGTGGCAAAACCAAGTTGCGAGGTTATCAAGAAGACGCGTTGAAGGCTTGGATAAGAGCAGGGAGACGAGGGGTCATAATCCTGCCAACTGGGGCTGGCAAGACCGTGGTGGCCATGGCTGCAATTTCCCACGTCAATGCCCCTACCATCGTTGTGGTTCCGACAATTGATTTGATGGAGCAATGGCGGCTTAGCCTCGAGGACGAGTTCAGTATTGAAGTTGGCGTGTACGGAGGCGGAGAGAATATATTAAAGGCCGTAAGTGTGTCTACGTACGATTCTGCCTATCTTCGGGCAGAAGAATTGGGGAACAAGTTCGTTTTCGCCGTTTTTGACGAGGTACATCATCTTCCAGCCCCTAGTTACTGTCAGATTGCAGAGTTTTTTGTGGCTCCTTTCAGGATGGGTTTGACGGCGACGTATAAGCGGGAAGACGGAGGTCACAGAATGTTGCCTCGGTTAGTAGGAAGCGTGGTTTATGAGTTGGCGGCGGATGACTTGGCCGGAACTCATCTTGCCGATTACACTCTTGAGAAGATCTCTGTGAATCTGCGGCGTGAGGAACAGAGGGCCTATGAGGAGAACTATGGAATTTTCAGAAGGTACTTGAGAAAAAAGAGAATTAGACTGAAGAGTAGAATAGATTTTCAGAGGTTCATTATGAGAACTGGCACCGATCCTGAAGCAAGACGTGCTTTGCTTGCGAGGAACAAGGCTTTGGACATAGCATTGAACGCTTCTTCGAAAATTGCTGCTCTACGGGACTTACTAGTTGACAATGCTGACGAAAAAGTTTTGATTTTCACTCAGCACAACAAGCTTGTCCATAAAATCAGCCGAGAGTTTCTAATACCAGCAATCACCCATCAGACGCCCAAAGAGGAACGCACTGAGGTTTTGAGGAAGTTCAAAACAGGCATTTATCCAAGGATTGTCACCTCGAGGGTGCTAGATGAGGGTATAGACGTGCCTGATGCTTCTCTAGGAGTGATCTTGAGCGGAACTGGAAGCTCCAGAGAGTTCATCCAGCGGCTGGGACGGCTGCTGAGAAAGAAGGCGGGAAAAAGGGCGAAGTTGATAGAGATTGTTTCCAGCCAAACAAAAGAGACAGGAATCAGCCAGCGACGAAAAAGAGATAGGAGTTCCTAAAGTGCTCCCTATAAGTTTGCTTCGAGTTCACGCCAGTAAGGGACGAATTCACCCTGTATACGCCGAGGTCAACGAGAGGAATTTAAATCTGGCCGCAAAGTTGCTGCACTGTTTTCAGAAACATCATGGAAAACAGAAAGGCAGGCTGCTGAAGAATCTTTCCTCCTACGAGACCGCTGTCTTTGACTACAAGTTTGTGCGAGGCCTCTCGCTAATCCTTCAAAGACTTTGCACTTTCCAAGTGGATTCACCGGTCGACCCTAGGCAGGTGCGACGATTAGCTTTTGAAGAGGCTGGGCGAGAAGGTGTTGTAGCCACCAACGAAAGTCGAAGGCAAGTCTTGCGGAGAGTTGCAAAGCAGCTGAACGTGACTCCCAAGAAGTTGGAGAGATCGCTTTACGCAGATTTGGAAGAGGAGCTTATCCTGACTGGGTTCAGTCCCATTGGGGCCGCTGAACTCTTGACGCGATACAACTTGTCCCTCACCCAGACGCTTTTGTTCAGGTCAACTCTTATGCAGGTCACGGTTTCTGACCATTGGAAGGATATCCTACGGGACATTAAATTCCGAGGGTTAATGTATTCTGCTGAAACGGTTAACGGTGCAGTAGAGATAACGGTGGACGGTCCGCTTTCTCTTTTCAAGCTTACACATCGTTACGGAACCAGCATGGCAAAGGTTCTGCCTAGAATAGTGCAAGCTCGCCAGTGGCAGATCAACGCAGATGTTGTCAGGAACACACAGCGAGGAAAGAGAATCTTACGGCTGACGCTGAGGAGTGATGAGGTAGGAAGCAAGATTAGGCCGAGCAGCTTAGAAAGAAGCAGCAGCGAGCCAGCCTTCGACAGCAAGGTTGAGGAGACGTTTTTCAGAGATTTCCAATCTCTGCGTTCAGGATGGAAAATAGTTCGCGAACCTTCTCCGCTGATTGCAGGGAAACACGTGATGATTCCTGATTTTCGTCTAGAAAAAAATGAAGTGATGGTATACCTGGAGATAGCGGGATTTTGGACCCAGAAGTATCTTGAGAACAAGATAAAGAAGTTACAGCAACTACACGGAGTGGACATCCTCGTAGCTGCAAATCAGCAGTTAGCGTGCAGCCGATTGAAGGGGGTTGGAGGAAATGTTATTTTCTACAAGAACAAGGTTCCTTTGAGGCCGATTTTCAAGTTCTTAAAGAATCGCGAGGAAAAG
>CAYGBS010000026.1:11659-13225 GCA_964348215.1 uncultured Candidatus Bathyarchaeia archaeon | reverse complement strand
TGCGTCAAGAAATCCAAAAACTCAATCTTGCATCCCTACGTCTCAAAGGAGATGTTGTCATGGTACATGATCTCGCTAAAAAACACGGCGTCTCTGACCAGGCATTAAGAAGGAAACTGACAGTCCTCAAGATACCGGGATACACATTAATTGGAGAGACACTCATAAACGCCAAGAAAATTCGAGAACTAGACCTGAAAATCTCCGCTATGTCCAAATCCCCACTTTCCAGAGTACTGCACTTAATAGAAAGCGAAGGCGTCAAACACCCACTCGACCTTCTTTCAAAGTTAAACTACTCTATAAGATGGAACGGCCTCGACGTCAACAAGAGCTCCGTAATCAAGAAACGCAACTAGAAAGCCCTGCACGCGCATGCACACGCAGTAGGCGGCATAACGTGGCTTGAACGCCCTGAACTCTGAAAAACTACACTGATACTGGATTACATGCGCAAGCGTATATGTAGTTGCATGCTGCAGACAAAAATTTTAATGCTCCGAATAATATCCGTTTGAAGATGGTGATCTGCCTTGTCAGGGAAGAAAGGTTTGACCTGTCCGCTATGTAAAGGGATAGAGTTTGAGAAGCAGGAAGGAAAGATGGACAGCAAATGGGGCTTTTCTGCTCACAAGATTACATTGATGATCTGCAAGAACTGCCGTTTTATCATGAGCTTCTCAAAGGGCCGAACAATCTGGGATTTCGACTAAATTCTGCCCGCGCATCACAGCGATATTCATCAGCAAAAAGCGTTAATCCAAATGAAGCCACCGACAGCGAAGTGCACAAAGAAATGGACATTCCCAGTGCTTACCATGCTGAAATTATGTTTTGAAGAACTTGTACATGCAAAAAAGCTGCTGCTTTTTTGGGTTAGAGGTGTGAATTCTGATCTCTAATAACTATTTCAAGATCTCAAGAGATTTATTTCAGACGTAAGAGTGTCTGGATGATGATTGATGACCCGTTCTAAGCTTGAAAAGCGTCTTGACATTCTTGAAATCTTGGTGGCCAAGCCTCTGGAGTTTGAGGTTATTCTTTACCAAGTCGACGAGAACTGGGAAGTTGTCAAGAAACACCTAGATTTCCTGATTACCAGTGGCCTCGTTGAGAAACTTCCTCTAGGCAAGAAGCGAGTTGTTTACAACATTACCATTAAGGGATTAGCAGTGCTAGATGCGCTGCGAGGGCAAGAGTATCCGCAGCATCACGACCAGCTTTTGTTAATATACGAAGAGTGACCTAAAGACCACAATTTCAAGCTCAACGTTAACCTCAATGAGTACAGAAGTTTCTGCCGTGAGATGGCATAGTCTAAGAAAAGGGAAGGAGGAGTTTGCAACCATAGTGAGTTGGTTATCCGCATTCGAAATCTGTGTTATTGTATTCATCCAGCATTTCTTTCAGGTGCAGTGCTGTTTCTCTTTGTTCTCCCGCAGGGTCTGAGCCGAGGGGATGTCTGGTTAGGAAGGCATCGGCTTCTTCGATAAGTTGGTCTATGTCAAGAGTTGTGTCTTCATGCGTGAACGTTGGAGAAGTTCCTGATAGCTTGTTGAGTTTTGC
>CAYGBS010000026.1:0-11649 GCA_964348215.1 uncultured Candidatus Bathyarchaeia archaeon | reverse complement strand
CGGCAAGCAGAACTTCGAGATCGTGGGCATCGCCGATGAGTTGTGCTGCCAGCATTCTTGTTGCGTCTTTGGAGTTTGCTTCGTTCAGTATGTGGAGAGCATTTTCTTTTGAGAACGTGATATTTCCAGCTTTTAACTCGTCTACAGGCCAGTTTTCTGGATGGTTTTTCCAGTATCCTTTGCTGTGCGGCTCAAAGAGATGAAGGATCTTGGTTGTCCATGCAGCTTCCGCGTAGATTGTTGTTTCGTTCATTTGAGCACTGACTGTTGCGGTGTTCGTCAAGGTTTCTTCGACGTCGCATGGAATTACGTAGGTTAGATTGAAAGTGTTGAACTCTGCTGGTGCTAAGTCTCCTTGCCACGAGAAGCCGACCAGTTCATCTGTTACAATTACGTCGTTCATGTTCTGGGTTTGGGTGTTGTTTACGGTTATGATGTATTTGACTGAGTCACCTCTATGGGCGGTTGAGGGTCCAGATTTTTGAATGTCAATCACATGTTCAGCGGTAACTGTGATGGCTTGAGTTGAAGCTGTAGAGTGAACTCCGTCTGGGTCTACTGCTTCGACGAAAACTGTGTTAACCAGAGGGCTTGGGTCAGTTTCCAATACTTCTTTTTCAAAGGTGTAGGTCACTCCTGTTAAGTTTCCCGCAGACATGAAGGGGATGGTTGTGTTCAGTTTAAGCATTGGGTCGGATATGTTGATGTTATGAAGGTCATAGCCTGACGGGTTATAGACCTTGATCTGATAAGTGACTATGTCTCCCAAATAGGCAAATGAGTCGGCGCTCTTGAGTACTCCAATGCCGTGGAAGCCTGTCTGCAAATAGGTTGCAAAGGCAAATGCAAGCCCCGCGCCAACCAACATCAGGACAATTCCCAATACAATTTTGTTACCAATCATGTTGTCTTTCCTCCGTCTTCAATGCCTTGACCGATTATTTCAGTATTTGCGTAATTTTCTTCTAGAACATTTGTCTATTCCCCGCATGCGTGCAAGTAAATCGTCGATGGCTACTAACTCAAGACTTGAATGTAAGCCCACGCAGTGTCAAACTGGAAGTCAATCCGTTTGTTGTAATATAGATTTCGGCTTCATAATCTACTTATCTCTGATGTTTGATTACCTTTTCTCCGTGAAGATTCTATGAGTTCAGAGCTTGAAGAGCAACAGAGGATTGCCCACGAACTTAGAGAGCAATTGAGGTCTCTGGAAGAAGAAGAGAAGAGTTTAACTGGAAAAGTAAAGGTGTTTGAAGCGAAGCTGGTCGTTCAGGACTTGTTAGGCAAAGTGAAGGTAAAAAGAGAATCTATCAGTCACCTTCGAACGAAAATCCAAGAATTGGAAGGTAGATTGAAATCGCAAAAGGAGCCTTCCATCAAAGAACAGTTGGCGCCGCAGCAAGAAAGGGCCCCTAGAGCCCACTTCTAGCCCGGCTAAGCTGAACACGTTCCAGAATCAACCTAGTCCAGGAGAAAGCGAGTTGGCAGTGAGTCGAATGCCGCAGAAAGCAACACCTAAAGAGTAAAGAGAAAGAAACATTTGTTGTGCGGACGTTGCACGCGCAAGCTCTGATACATACACTCTTTTCGCTAACGCTTTTCGCCTAGTCTGCCAAAATTCCGAATTAATAATGCACGCGTTTGTGCGCGTCCCCAAAGATTCAGGACCCGAAGGCTACGCAGCCCTGACCACGGGTGGAAGATGCACATATTTTTAAATCTTTTCATCCAAACTAAGGTAAAAAGGGAAGAGGGACAGTTTGTCACTGGACTTTGGAAGAAAAGGTTTAGAGGAAGCGTCTAAAGCAGGGGTATCATACGCCGACATTAGAATTGGGGAAATTCTAGACGAGCGGTTGACTGTGAAAAACGGTGTTCCTGAAGAGACTAATTTACTGCAGACCAAAGGGTTTGGGATACGAGTGATGATGGCAGGCGCTTGGGGGTTTGCATCATCAGTAGATATGACAAGAAGGGAAGTAACGCAGGTAGCTCAAAAGGCAGCTGCGATTGCAAAAGCCAGCGGCAAAGTCAAGAAAATGAATGTTTCACTAGAAACAGTCCAACATAGAAAAGATAGGTACTCAACTCCAATGAAAAAGAACCCTTTTGAAATCCCGCTTGAAGAGAAGATGGAAATGTTGATGGATGCAGAACGAGCCATAGCAAGCCACTCGCCGCTAATCAAAGTGTCATATGCCTTCTTCAGAGCGCTACGAGAGAACAAACTGTTCATGAGCACAGAGGGCGCCGAGATTCGTCAACAAGTGAACTGGTGCGGTGGAGGTAGCATGGCAGTGGCTATAAAGAATGGTGAAGTACAGCGTCGTTCCTATCCAAGTTCTTTCCGTGGCAACTTTGCAACGAGCGGTTACGAGTTCTTTGAATCGTTGGAATTGATCAGACATGCAGAGCAGTTGGGAAAAGAAGCTGTGCAGTTGCTGAGCGCAGAAAGGTGCCCGTCGGCCACCACAAACCTAATTGTCATAGGCGACCAGCTGGCACTTCAAATCCACGAAAGTTGTGGACATCCTACTGAGCTTGACAGAGCGTTAGGGATGGAGGCTGACTACGCTGGGACAAGTTTCTTAACTCCTGACAAGCTGGGGAAGTTTAGATATGGGTCGAAAGCCGTCAACATTGTTGCTGATGCAACAGTTCCCGGCGGATTAGGCACCTTTGGATATGATGATGAAGGAACTCCGGCAAAGCGGGTGTATCTTGTGAAGGATGGCATGTTTGTTGGCTACCAGTCTTCGCGGGAAACCGCGTCATTGCTTGGCCTTACAGAGAGTAGTGGTGGGATGCGGGCAGACTCTCCATTAGCTTTACCGTTGATTCGAATGACAAACATCAACCTGTTGCCAGGTAGCTGGAAAGCGGAAGAACTTGTCGAAGATACGAAGGAAGGAATGTTGATGCAGACGAACAGGTCTTGGAGTATAGACGATAAACGGTTGAACTTCCAATTCGGTGCTGAAATAGGCTGGACAATCAAGCAAGGCAGCAGAGAGAGGTTGATTAGAAATCCAACTTATACGGGTATGACTCCAGAGTTTTGGGGTTCATGCGATGCTGTAAGCAGAGATGACTGGATGATGTGGGGAACACCTAACTGCGGGAAAGGAGTGCCTGGGCAGGTTATGTATGTGGGTCACGGCTGCGGTACCGCTCGATTCAGAAAAGTCAGGGTAGGGCTGCTCAAATAGATGGTGAAGAGGATGGTTACAGAGAAGCTGCTAGAGACTGCTGAGAGAACAGTTGAAGTAGCCTTAAAACTTGGAGCAAATCAGGCACAGGCAGCAGCATTTCTATCAGACTCTGCATTGACACGATATGCCAACTCCCAGATTCATCAAAATATCGCCTCTAAGAAAGGTGGAGTGGCAATAAAGGCTGTCATAGGCAAAAAGGTTGGAACTTTACGGGTTAACTCTCTGCAGAAAAGGCAGGTTGAAAAAGCCGTGGAAAAAGCCCTTAAGCTCACACGAGTAACCCCTATAAACAAAGACTTCAAAAGCCTGCCTAAACCAGCAAAATGGACGCCGATAGAAGATACATATGACAAGGAAACTGCAGAATGCTCACCGGACTTCAGAGCTGAAAAAGTCAGAGAAGCTATAGAGACAGCGCATTCAAAGTCCAGCTTGGTGAAAGCAGTTGCAGGGTCCTTTTCAACAGGGGCCTTCGAATTCGCCGTGGCAAACTCGTTTGGAATTTCAGCGTGGGCAGAAATCTCAGAGGCTTCTCTTCAGACAACTGTTATCTCAAAAGCGAGAGGCTCGCAGGGCTTTGGATCAGATGTGCAGTTCTCTAAACGAGTAAAAGACATTGACCCAGTGAAAACCGGCAGCGAAGCAGCTGACAAATCTGTTAAAAGTGTAAATCCGAGGAAAATCCGTGTCGGAGAATATAGTGTGGTTCTATCTCCACGCGCTACGGCATCCATCTTCATGTTTCTGGGGTACATTGGCTTCTCGGCGACAAGCTATCAGGACGGCCAGTCTTTCGTTAAATACAACTTGAATAAGCAAGTTTTTGACCAAAAGCTGAACGTGGATGACGATTCACGAGATGCGAGAACACTATATTCTTTTCCAGTAGACGGCGAAGGTGTTCCCAAAAGGAAAATACGGCTCATTCAAGACGGTGAGGTTTCGAGAGAGAGCATCTGCTACGACTCCTTCACAGCCGGAAAGGAAAAAGGGAGGAAAAGCACTGGACACGCGTTGCCGCCGATCTACGGTTTTTACGGCAGACCTTTGCCTTTTAACATCTTGGCAGCTCCCGGGGATGCGTCTTTGGAAGAAATGATTCAGGACACTGAACAGGGGATATTTGTGACAAGATTTCATTACACAAACCCTGTTGAACCCACAAAGGCTATTCTCACAGCATTGACAAGGGACGGGACGTTTCTCATAGAAAAGGGTGAAATCACCAAGCCTGTGATGAACTTGAGATATACAGACAGCATGTTGTCAGCTTTAAAGGATATTCCAATGATCGGAAAAGAGGCTGAGATGATAGAAGAGGTCACCACACCTGCAATGAAACTGGAGAAACTCCGTTTCACAGGGGCAACGAAGTACTAGCGTATATGCGAGCGTGAAAGCTGAGGATTTTTCTTAACTGCAGAAGTCCATGGCCAAATGAAGCCTTGTCGGTTCATGCAGTAGCAGTCTAAGAATTTAAATTGCCTTGTCTCCTTCTTAGGTACGGTGCGACTGAAATTAGAAGTAGGATAAGCAGTGTAGGATATGTAAACAGAATTAGGAGCAATGTTCTCGCCTTAAAGGGAAGCAAACTGCTTCCTTTGTATGAGAATTTGAGATCGGCTAACTGCGTAGTCTGCGGCGGATCGGGTAGATCACTGCACTCTTTGAACGCGGCGATGAGCCAGATCGCAATGAGCCACATCGGGTGGAGGAACAAGGTAGTTGTGACTCCTGACGATCCAGGTTTTCCCGGAAAGAATATGTATGACGCGGCATCTGAGTTTGAAAGACGACACAGAAAAACCTTATTGTTGATTAACTCTGGAAGTGGGTTCTCACAAGATCCTCTGGCGATGGCGCAAGATTTGGCGAGGTACATTGAAGAGAAAAAGACGTCCAGATTTTCCATGGGACTCGTGACGTCGAACAGGAACTCTCCTTTGGCAAAGGTAGTTGGCGAGCATGGCCATGTGCTTGAACTGAAAGGTCGAGGAAAAGCGAAGCCCTCTTTTGAGTACAGTGAGAGGGGCATCATGGGTGACATATTTGAATTAGGTAGCTTGCTTCTTCTGTCTATGATGACTGAAGCAATCTTCAGAAACTTGCAGGTAGAAGACATATTCCAACTTTGTGAGAAGGAGTTTGAACTACTTGGACCAATGATTGACTCGAATGTAGATTCGGAAGCCTATGCACGGCTTGTTGATATGATTGAACGACGGTCAAATGTATTTCTAGGTGGAAAGGGCACAGCAAACGAAATCGTTAAGATGACAGCAGTGAGGTTGTTTCACATCAAAGGTTTCTTAGGAGACCATGTTTACATAGCTAGGGGAGTGAACACTCCGCATCCTAGGGCCGGAGACTTAGAGATCTTGGTGTCATTCTCTGGGGAAACGAAGCCTGTTATCAGTTGGCTTGAAGTCTTCAAGAAGTTGAATGGAACTGTAGTTTCAATCACTGGTGAAGAGACATCAACATTAGCTAAGAAGTCAGATTTTCAGATAACTCTTGGAGAAAAGGCTAAGCCAGGTCAGCCGCGGAGATTCTACATGAGAGTTGCATACGTTTTAAGTCCACTGCCAGTTAGGTTGATGGAAGCGTTAAGTAGAAAGGGATTGAGATTACCAGAATACCTGATCAATTGGTATCACTCGGTTACGCAATAGACCGCTTCGCTCTTCGGCATTCGCAAACATGGGATTGCACGCGCTATAAGTCTGTCCCGCATCTTGGACAAAACTGAGAGTATATCGGGAGGTGCTTGTTGCATTTAGGGCATCTTAGTGATGGTTCAGTCGTCGTTTCTGGCCTTCCATCTTTCTCTTCGGGATGTCTCAGTTGCCGATTTGAGTAGAGCATTTTCAATGCTGAAGCATTTCCGCCAATGGCCAAAACTAAGCCTCCCACAAGGAGAGTAACGGTTATCAGCCCGTATTTTCCTCCTATTCTGAAATCATATTCTTGTACAATAGGGTTGCCCGGTAGGTTGTAGTCCACATATTCGCTTGTTACATGATTTCCAAGTCCAATTACAAAACCAAGTAGAATGCATCCTACAACGCCGAATCCGACTAAGATGAGTGGTATTGAAACCGAAGACAATAAACTCCCTATCCCTAGGTACGATTATGAAGAGAAAAGAATTGTGAATTTGGAATCTGTTTGAAGGCTATGAAGAGTTGCTCGCACATTCATTGCAAACGTTACTTACGCATATCATGAAACTTTTCACGTAATTTAGCGATTTTGGGCGAGATAACCACTCTACAGTAGGGTTGATCAGGATGATGCTCAAAATAATTTCTATGGTAATCCTCCGCTTCATAGAAGGCTTTGAAAGGTTCAACCTTTGTCACAATCGGGGCGTCAAACATTTCCATCCTGTTAAACTCCTCAATTAGCTTCTCAGCGAGAATCTTCTGTTCTTCATTGTGATAGAAAATTACTGATCGATACTGAGCACCGACATCAGGCCCCTGACGGTTCACGGTTGTTGGATCGTGCGTTGCAAAGAATATCTCAAGCAACTCTCTAAAGGAGATAATATCAGGACGAAAAGTTATTTGTACAACCTCAACATGCCCCGTCGTCCCCGTAGAAACCTGCTCATAAGTCGGATTAACCACGTGACCGCCAGAATAACCCGGCTCAACCTTCACTATCCCCTTTATTTGGCTGAAAACAGCCTCTGTACACCAAAAACACCCACCACCAAGCGTGACCACTTCCAGAAGACTCTACCTCCTCCTCAATTCTCCATTCACAAATACCATTCCTCTACGATCCAACAAGCGCAAACATACCTCATGCAAGTCATCCACAAACTGAGAATCTTGCCAATCTTTAGGTATAGATTTCACCAACAACCTAACTGACTGTTCAAACCTTAAACGACTCTTCAACTTCCCATCCCTCTTCCACTCCTCTAACAGATTCATACAACGCTCAACAGCATTAACAATTCCCTTCTGCCCCACTCTAGGCAAAAGTCTCTTACTCATCAACAAACCTCCAAACGCAACTTAAAACAACTGTAAAAGTTCACACCAATATATACTTGTACACCAAGTAACCAAAGTGAAAGATGTAGAAAGGGTTTCCAAGGGAGAAATCTAGGTGGAAAGCCTCCGGAAAGTCAAATTCACAAACCTCCAAAAAATTCTATATCCAAACCTCGGCATCACAAAATACCAAATAATCCATTACTACGTCAAAACTGCCCCGAAAATGCTGAAATTACTCCGAGACCGAGCCCTGACACTAAACAGATTCCCCGACGGAATCAACAAAGAGGGTTTCTGGGAGAAAGATGCACCGAAAGGCAAACCATACTGGGTAAAAACCTTTAGAAGATACTCCGAAATCGCTCAACGCGACGTAGAATACATAATATGTAACAACATCGAAACTCTAGCTTGGCTGGCAAACCTAGCAGCCCTAGAAATCAACATCCCCCTCCACAAAACAGCCTCCCCTGAAAAGCCCGATCTGCTCCTCTTCGACATAGACCCGGAACCTCCAGCCAACTTCAACCGCGCTATACAAGTAACTCTCTTGCTGAAAGAGAAATTAGATCTCTTGGGACTAAAATCCTACGTCAAAACAACAGGCCAGAAGGGCCTCCACGTCGTCCTATCCATCGAACCGAAATACACATTCAGACAAACATTAGCCTTCGTCCACACAATGGGACGATTTCTAGCAAAGGAATCCGATGTAATCGTGTCCGAGTTCCGCCAGTCCAAGATCCCCGGAACAGTATACATTGACTACACACAAAACATACGCTTCAAGACGATGATATGCCCATACAGTCTCAGAGCAAACGAACAGGCGACAATCTCCACGCCGCTGGAATGGCAAGAGGTCAAAGAAGGGCTAAAACCAGAAAACTTCAATATCTCCAACGTTTTGAAGAGAAGGACTGATCCTTGGAAGGATTTGTTTGAGCATAAGCAGACACTAGATTTCGAAGATATTGAGGAAAAAAGACGAAAGTCTGGAACTGGGACAAAGAAACAAGCAACAACCTATCTTCGAGAATATGCCCAGAAACGAAATTTCACAAAGACAAGAGAACCTGAAGGACATGCGATCGAAGAGCTGGGAAACATCTTTGTAGTTCAGGAGCATCACTCAAGAAGATTGCATTACGACTTCAGGTTAGCTAGAGAGGGAGTACTGAAGAGCTGGACTGTTCCCAAAGGCATTCCAGAAAAAGGCGGGATAAGGAGACTCGCCATACAGACCGAAGATCATCCCTTGGAATACAGCGATTTTGAAGGTACAATCCCAAAAGGCGAATATGGAGCAGGCATTGTAAAGATATGGGACAAAGGATCGTACGAACCGAAGACTTGGACGGAAGACAAAATCGAGTTCTATTTGAAAGGAGGCAAGCTCCTCGGTATGTATGTTCTGGTCAAACTTAAGAAGGTGTACACGAAGCCACGCAAGCAAAACGAATGGCTCCTGATAAAAATGAAGGATTGAAACGATGAGTCTTCACTTAGGGACATAGGTTAGAGCTTTAGAGCTCCTTTCAAATCAGCAACGTTTCAAACTACACGAATCGAAGTACTTCTGCGTGCATGAATGTAGAGTGCGTACGCTGAAAGGCAGGAAGATCCAGTTGAAAAACGCGCACAGGATGCGAATACGTTGTTGAAAGCCATGCATCTAAAATGTGCCTACCTGTAGAGCTCACAAAGAAGTTCAAGACTTATTAGCTCAAAGAGATTACGATCATAGATTTCAGTTGAAATCGTTTGAGGGTGTGTGCTTGGATGGAGTTTGAAACAACCGTTAAGGAGATAATTCAGCGTACCCACGACGTGAAAAGCTTCAGATTTCCCAGACCTCCTTTATTTGATTACAAACCTGGCCAATTCATGTTTGTTAAAATAAGAATTGGAAAAGAGAAGGTTCAAAAGCCTTTTTCCATTTCGAGTAGCCCAACAGAGAAGAGTTTCATAGAGTTCACTAAAAAGCTTACTGACCATGAATTTTCCCATGCTTTAGAAGCCTTCAAGGTGGGAAATTGGATGGGGATAGATGGCCCTTATGGTAAATTTACTTTTGAAGGAGAATATGAGAAGATTGCCATGCTTTCTGGGGGTGTGGGCATAACTCCTCTAAGAAGCATTTGCAGATATTGCACTGACACTCTATTGGACACCGAGATAACTCTTCTCTATGGAAATCGAACAGAAAGAGACATCGTTTTCAGGAAGGAGCTCAAAGAGATGCAGAAACAAAACGATAGGCTTAGAGTAGTGTTGACCGTCGACAAAGCTAGTGAAGATTGGAATGGGTACACTGGCATGATCGACGCTGAGATGATAAGGGAAGCGATACAAGACTATGATGAAAGAGTGTTCTACATCTGCGGTCCGCCAGGGATGGTAAAAGCAATGGAAGAACTCTTACATAGTATCGGCATACCTCAAGCGAGTATCAAGAAAGAGAATTTCGCAGGATATTGAACTGCTGTATGAAAGAGGTACGTGTACATCCTTCTATATGGGTCTGTATGCTCTCCCGGACACCTACCTCAGCGGAGATGCCTTCGAAATTACCTTGTGGACTCCCGTTTTTCTATCGTCCGTTTTGAAATTGAAGGTTTACATATTAAGACAAAGACGATGTAAGCGTCGCTACTTCCCTGCAAAGAATTAAATGTGGGGCAGAGACGAATCTGGTGAAAGGAAGGGTGAAGCGACGAACCAACCAAGAGGGGAAGATAAGGGCAGTCAAGTTGCGCGGCCGACAGGTATGTTGGGGTTCACCATCATCTGGATAGGTCAGGTGATTTCGCTGCAAGGCACGGCAATGACCGGTTTTGCACTCACAATCTGGGCTTGGCAGGTTACGCAGCAAGCAACGGCTTTAGCTCTAGTTGGATTCTTCACTTTTGCTCCGACTCTACTAGTCACTCCTTTCGCTGGCGCGTTGGTGGATCGCTGGAACCGGAAGTTTGTGATGATGCTAAGCGACCTCGCTGCGGTCACATCTACCTTGGTTGTGCTACTGCTGTTCTCGACAGGCAATTTGCAGATCTGGCATCTGTTCGTAACGGGGGCTTTTTCCGGCGCCTTTGGGGCTTTCCAGTTTCCCGCATACTCAGCGGCTGTCACAACCATGGTGTCTAAGAAGCAGTATGGACGGGCGAGTGGCATGCTTTCTACAGCTCAGTTTGCATCCAACATCTTCGCTCCAGCTCTAGCCGCAATCATGCTGGGTATCATAGGAATCGCTGGCATCCTGGCCATTGATGTATTCACTTTCCTAGTGGCTATAGGAGCGCTGCTTATGGTCCATGTGCCGCAGCCTGCTGTAACACTAGAAGGACAGAAGAGCAGAGGTAGTCTCTGGGCAGAGTCGGCTTATGGTTTTCGCTACATTTACAAACGCAAGAGCCTGCTTGCCCTACTAATAATATTCTTCTTTGTCAATCTGCTTGCCCCCTTCGCTTTTATACTTTTGGCGCCGATGATCTTGGCGCGGACCGGGGATGATGCAGCCGCACTGGGAATTGTGCAGTCAGCTATTGGAATAGGTGGACTGGCTGGTGGTATTATGCTTGGTATCTGGGGAGGCCCAAAGCGTAAAATACACGGGATATTGATGGGGTTAACGCTCGTTACAATGGGTATGTTGTTGATCGGGTTGGGACAGACTCCCCTTTTTTGGGCTCCAGCCGCCTTCTTCACGATTTTCTTCGTGCCCATCATCAATGGTTCCAGCCAAGCCATCTGGCAGAGTAAGGTTGCCCCAGATGTGCAGGGGCGTGTGTTTGCCGCGCGGGGAATGATCGCTCAGGTTGGAGCACCGGTGTCTATGTTGCTAGCAGGGTTTCTAGCTGACCGTGTCTTCGAACCATTTATGATGCTAGGAGGTACCGGGGTCCCCCTGTTCGAGTGGTTGGTTGGTTCTGGTCCAGGAGCCGGCATGTCGCTGATGTTTGTGATTGCTGGGGCTTTGGGGATGCTGACAGGTTTGGGAGGGTATCTCTTCCCTGCTGTACGAAATGTTGAAGAGCTTTTGCCAGACCATACCATAGAAGCCGATTCTGCAGCTGAGCCAGAGGTCTGATCCATGCCCGTTAAGTAGTTGAGGCGAAAGCGCGCATGCCTTTGATGAAAGCAACGTTGAGATATCGCCTAGATCGGCGTGCGCGCGCATTTCATGTGACTTCATGTGTCACGTTTTGAGGAGGCGAGTAAGGGTTGCTCCAATCGATGGGACCCGTGGCAAATCTGTGTTGCAGTCTACCAAGGACAATGTCCCATGCACGTTTGAAATACTGAAATACTTTGTCCCACTCTTCACCGTTCCTCCAGCCAAGGTGAGTTAGCCTAACCCTCACTTTGTTATGACCGTACGGGAAGAATTGAACAACGACCCATGTACGTTGTCCTCGCAC
>CAYGBS010000025.1:0-17815 GCA_964348215.1 uncultured Candidatus Bathyarchaeia archaeon | reverse complement strand
AACTTGCAGGCACAGTCTCTTCTTTCACCGTAGCTAATCTCGCACTTAAACTTAAGTGCGTTTTCGGCGAATAGAAGTTAACATATAACCGAGTCATTAATGTTTCCTCTTGCTTCTACTGGGAAAGAGTCTATGCTTAAGAACTTTTCGTAGCGCGCGCATCTTTATGATAGAATCAAAAAAAGGGGGGCGGGGTTGTTTTCGTTAGTGTCAATGTCAATGTTGTGCCTACAACATTATGTCGGAAATACCACGCCCACGTAGCCTTGCCAACAGCTCCTTTACCTGTTCTCTGAGTTCAGGAAACATGAACATCACGTTCCACAACCCAATGGCTTCAAGAACATCTCTTTCTAATTTCACTTCCTCGGTTCTAGGGACAATTGAAATTCTATTGACTTCCGCCCTGAAGTTGCTGTCTTCTGTGGTGTATGTTTTGCACATTTTTAGTCTTCCATCAGAGAATCGCCCGACTTCCACTTTCATTC
This sequence comes from uncultured Candidatus Bathyarchaeia archaeon, assembly GCA_964348215.1. GTDB lineage: Archaea > Thermoproteota > Bathyarchaeia > Bathyarchaeales > SOJC01 > CAYGBS01. The sequence goes on along the minus strand of CAYGBS010000025.1, from coordinate 17,327 downwards.
TTGTACCTCCTTACCAGTGCGTCCACTAATCCGCGCACCTTTCTCTCTCAGAACTGACCCACATGCAACTGTGGAAGCCTAAATCGGCTACGCATTCGCCTGGGTGCGAATTCGTGGCAAAATTGTCTCGCTGTTTGGGTTTTTAAGTTTTGCGAAGACATGATAGTCGCGCGCGCTACAAACCCATGAGATTCTTTCTGATCCAGTTAAGCATATCTTCGACTTTGCTGCTATCATATTTGTCAAAATCTCCATGAGCCGCGAAATTTCCCAGATCAACATGACCTTGGATTAGTCTCCAAGTAATCTTATCGTATACCTCTTTTTGCCAAAGGATTTCATTAATCTTTGATAGCTTCACGTTTTCCGGCAATTCAATAGTTTCTCTTTCAGCTATTTGCTTCAACGTCTTCTCTATCACAACTCTCCCAAGAATTGCAGCCGGGTCTTTATGACCTTTAGAAACGAGATATTCAGCATGTTCCAGAACAGAGTCGAAAAGGTCGGCAGAAATAAGATGTTCGATTTTGTAAAGGAACCCTTTTTCAACTTCTTCTTTTGCACTTTCCAAACAAGCAATTCCATTAATAATCCATAAATGCTCATACATTTTTCGTGAATTCTTGAAACTTACATAATGATCACTTTCCTTTCCAAAGATCTTCTCAAGAATATTCAGACAACTGAGTTCCCACCTATGAAACTCCCCGATCCATTCCTCATACTCAGTAACCTTGAAGGAAGGTAGATTTTTGCCTCTGGTGATTAATTCTTCAAATCTTTGCTTTATGCTCATGCGCAATCTCGCATCTCTCCGCGCGCGATATGATATGCTCATCCTGTTGGGATTGTTAAGACAAGTTTTATTTATTGATTACATATATCATACTGTTTCGATGGCGTATGAGAATTGAGGTTGGCCGTTTCGGGGATGACAGAATAAAGGCAACTGTTCGCGCGCGCGCTTAATCGAACAATAAAATTCTAGGCGCGCCTGGGAGGCGCTTTCAAAACGGGTCCTACATGAAGCACCAAGCCACAACTACCGCAAACATATTCACCATTCTCTAAGTCGCGGATTATCTCGAGACAGCCACATTCGCAATAGGACCTTTTCATAAAGAGAACTTCGCGATCCATGAAGGACCTCTTTTTCGTTTTTTTCGTTTTTTGCGGTTTTCCGTTTTTTCCGTTTTTCCAATTTTCGGAAATGTCCCAAAATGTCCGTTTTGTCTTTTTTGTCCGTTTTGTCCGTTTTGTCATTTTTTCTTAAAGCGCACACGCCTAAAAGGTCCCGAAATGTCCCTTTTGTATGAAGCGTTTACGTTTTTGCTTATACAATCGCGCGCGTGGCTTCAAACACACTTTCCAACCGCAAAATGGACATCGCACATGCCTATGACCATAATGGCTTCTTTCTTCAATGGGCTCCACATTTTTTCTACAACTCAAACAGTACATTGCTATGTCAACGCTTGCGCGCGTTGTCTGTCCTGTCTTGGGAGGCATATCTTCCACAAATTTTAATTCGACGATAACCTTTGTTGTGTTATAGGGGATTGATCTGCCATTTTGCAAGAACTGTGGCAGAGGGGTCGACCAAGATTCGACATCCTGTAAATTTTGCGGGGCGCTGGTGCCCGTCAAGGCATGGATAGACCCGATTCTCCTAGCCATTGTCTTGCGCGCGCGCGCGCGCAGAGACAAGCACAGACCTTAAGAAACAAAAACTAACTTAACTGCATGAAGATTTTGCGCGCGCGCATTATGTCGCGCAGCTAGCATGAAGACTTCCTTCGGAGTGCCGCGGGGAGCAACTTAAAGAATGCTCCTTCTCTCCCTCTCCTCACAAATCTGACCGTTCCAGCGCGCGCGCCTTGGGTCTAGAATTGAAGCCCAACCATACAAATTCAGGATCTATTTCCCTTATCCATTCAAGAAAGACCTCTTCATCAAAGTCCATTACTGGTTCAATTGTTACTACTTTCCTAGTCCACTTGAGATTCTTGAAATCTTTGTATCTTTTGCGAGGCTTTGGAGCTCTTGAGACTTCCTTGTATCCATTATCTCTGTTTGTTTCCAATGTTGTTAAAACAATAGCATTCTCTGGGAAATCTTTGAGATATTGCTTTAAGCACTTCGGATTCTTCGACTGGAAATAATAGACCTTATTCGGGACCCGGACATTATGTTCCTTAATAGCTTCGATGATCTCTCTCACAAAATTAGGTCTCGCAAAGTTGATATCTCCATTTCCAGCTACAAAGACTATTCCTGCACTTGGAATCTTAGTCAATCTTTCTGAATGCTCATGAGGCTCGTAGTTATAGCACTTCTTACAAAGACGTTTCTGCCTCTTGGCCTGTCTCTGGAAACTAGGCACACAATAGCTACAGTCGAACCTACACCCTTTGAACGGATTCCAGGTCTTAGCTCCTGCATACATTCTATTTTTCTTCATTCCTTTCGCTGCCTCCTTACATCTCATCTGCTTTCCATTGAGGAATCTCTTTCCCTCGACATTCAGGACAGAACTTTGTTTGGAGATGGACCATCTTCCCATTGATGCGCGTGCGGGCATTAGGAAATAGGCATCCTTCGCCTGCGCCTCAGCATTAATGCAGATATTAATGATACAGTTGCTGCGGTGACTATTAATACCAATACGAGAGATGTACTAAGTCCCGTTGTTTCCGTTGATGAGAAAGAAGCTTTGATTGTACCAAGGTCTGTTTTGATTGTTGCAACATCTCCTTGGGTTGAAACTATAGTTCCTTGGAAATCGCCAAGTGTGGTGCTAATCGTTGCCACGTTTCCTTCAATTTTTGAAACTCTAAGTTGAATACTCCTTGTGCTCGTTTCTATGATGCCCACGCTGCTCAAGATGGTCACAACTGTTCCGTTTAGTTTGCCTAGTGTCGCGTTGATTTCATCCAGACTGACTATCATTTCACCTACATTGCTTTCGATCGTTGCCAGCGTGCCATTAATGCTCTGCAAAGTAGCGTTGATGGCGTTTATGTCTACCTGAATAGAACCGATCTCCGTCTCAATGGTGGCAATGTTTTCTCGGATGAAAACTAAGGTTCCATTGATGTCGCCCAAAGTCGTAGTTAAAGTCGCTACGTCTCCATCGAGATGGGCTAGCTTCAAGTTGATGTTTCTGACATCAGTTCTGACTGTTCCCAAATCTGTTTGAATCGTGGCCATTCTTTCATCCATGCTGATCAGCGTTGCGTTCGCTGCATCGAGTGATACTCTAATTATCGCAATATCAGTTCTTATTGTCGCAACGTCTTCCTGCACCCCTACTATCCATGCATTCAAGTTAGTCAATGTCGGGCTTAACAAGAAGCTGGTCAGAGTCGTTCCTTCAAGGGCGCAGGTACTTGCATTCACCATGAGTGCGTAGGTTCCGGCTGCACCTCGTAATGGTATGGTATATGGCACTCTGTAAAGACCTGTTGCGATGTGTTCTGTTAAGTTTGTCAATTCTGCCTGCATTGTTCCATTGCAATACAGTATAGCACTGATTTTCGCATTAATAGGCTTGCCTATGTGAGACACCATTATGTAGAATTCAACCAGTTCTCCTCTGAAATGTATTGAACCTACCTTTGCATCGACGTCCAATTTGTCGGTTATAGTATCGCAAGAATGTGTCATGGGGACGCTTACAAAGAAGAATAGGTAGAACAACACAGCAAACGCTAAAGTCTCGATGAACTTAGGGCTTTTCCTGAATTTTGCTTCACACATAAGACTTCTCTCCCTTCGCGTGTGCTCTAAGTGTACAGTGATAGATGTTGTTGTCCAGATTTGCCTTCAGAATTTCTCTTTATGCCAGTTTCGTCTTCAATCTTTGGTATGTAGAATTGCAAAGGTTTGGTGTACTTCCATTCTTCTCCTTCTTGGAGTTTCAAAGCAATCCCGTAGTTTCGTCTGGTCTTTTTGCCATGTGACTTTGTGTTCAAAAATTGAGCTACCCTCGATCCTAAACGCATTCTGGTGCGCATACCGTCTATTATGTCGTAGTAGGCTTCGCCATACTCTCTTTGCATAATTTCGTGCGCAATCTGGTCAGCAGTGGAGACTTTCCCAGTTTCCCAAAGAACTTTTCGGACAAGATACATTAACAGTGGTTTAGGTAATGATAGTATCAGCCGAATTCTCCTTCCTTCTGGCACTTTTGATTTTCTCAGCAGTTTCGCAATCTTTTTTTCAGGGTCTTCCTCACTTTTCTTCTTCATTTCCTTGTACCTCCTTATTTTTGTTCTTTTTTCTATACGATAAATACCCGAAAAAAAGAGGGGGAATTGAGGAGAGAATGATGCTGGCGATTGTCGTGAGGGGCATACTAGACTTCAGGATTTCAAAGATTCTAACTAATGCGTTGAACCACCATTGTGAAACATCAACGATGAATTTTGCCAAAGACTCCTTCGTTAGCTTGCCTGGAACAACTTCAGGGTCCATAAATATTGGAATTAGCACCAGCAAAACAACCATGAAGAGAAGGGCTATGGCTTTCAACGCCATCACCTTTACCTTTCTAAGTATTCTTCGCTGGTGTAATCAGCAGCCACAGTTGTAGTAGCCATTGCAGGAGAAATTATGGGAGATACGGACGTAGCGATTTCCGATAGCGACCTTTTTTGCCTAACCAAACTAAACGGCCTTTTCCAGTGAACATTGAATGTGTTTGCAATTGTTTTACAATAGTCTATTGATTCTTCTTTGTATGGCGCTAAGTCTTTAGCTTTTATAAGCGACTTGAAACTTCTCACTTCTCGGCGTTCATAACTGACATCATAGATGCTTTCGAGCGCAGGTAGACCGCTTCTGGGAAACAGAAACATGGTTACGCCAAGCAATGGTGAATTGCTGTAAACTGCTGGAACGAGAGTCCACTTTGTGTCATACATTCTTGCACGTTGCCATGCAGCTTCTGCGATGTGGGTATCACAGCTATGTAGACCACCACCTGAAAGCACAATCCAAGCCTCAGAGCTGCGATGCCAACGCATTTCATAGTCTACATTTAGACTTGTGAGTGCAAGCTCCCAGGGGTGAAGTTTTAGCTGAAGGAAGATTTCGTACAAGAGACTGTAGTATGCATCTTGGTCTATCCGTTCCTTGTCAACTTTTTTATTCACCTTGTTTGCCCATTGGTAGATTCTAGCCCGCTTCAATGTTGGTGGTTTGAAGAGCCCTCCTAGAACAGCGATGATTTTGCTTTTGCAGTTGCGATTTATAGAACCTAGTATGTCACTTGGGTCCGGAGTTGCGCCGTATCTCGGGTTTATAGACTTCGTGGCTAGAAGGCCGTTCAATCCGCGGATTACCAACATGTCCGCTTGTTGTCGACTCAGACGTGTAGCGTCAAGGTTGTCAATGTCTTGATTGCCATAATCTGAATTGATTTGACCATCGTCATACACTATCCAGCCGTTGTAAGCAGAGGAATTCGTGAGCAAATGTGGTGTTAAGTGGAGAATCTGATTACGTTTTGCCCAGTCTGTTTTGGTTCTTTCAAACTCAAGGTATGTGACTTTCAATGCTCCTCCAATCTCAGCAGAAGTGCGTCTTGCAAGAACCGACTTTTGACAGAGTTCGATGCCACTACAAGTAGCTCCAGCAGGACTACCGACATCCACATAAAGGTTGATTTTAGGATGAGCTTCCAAGGGAGCAGATACCCAAATTCTCCAAGTCTTGAACCACTCTTTCATTCGTGGGTTCGTGCACAAAGCATAAAGAAAGTCCTCAGGTTGCTTTGACATTCCGTTTTTTCCTGCAAGAATCGTAGAGCATGACCGTTCTGCAGGAAGAATGTAACCACCTCTCGCGTTACCAAGAAGCCTCTTGCGTAGTTCTTCCATATCCCAGACAGATTTCTTGCTTTTATTGAATTCTTTCATTATAGTGTTGTAGTCGTTTGTCTCCGTAACGCTTCCTGTGTAACGGGCAACGAAGTTGATACCAGAGATTCGCTGATTTTTCATCAAAAGTTCTCCTAAGTTTGCGCCAGCACTTCCACCGAAATTCATGGCATTTGTCGTGAGGTCGTGGTCTATAGTGCCTTTGCTCTTTGCTTTCTTTTTCTTCGGATGTTTTAAGTCGTAGTTTTGAAGCCCTGTACCGAAATTCTTTGCCATATCATCCTCCCCTTCAGTCTTCTTCAACTTCAGAGTTCTTTCTCCTCAGGACTTTGTAGCCGACTAACCCAACAATAGGTATAGCTACTAGATACCAATACGATGTCAGCCATCGGATAGTTTTTGATACTACACCGTCATAGTCTGCTCTTTCTTGTCGAAGTTGTTCCAAAGCCGATTCAGCACTTTCCAATGCTTCTGCATGCGAACCTTTTGAATAATAGAGCTTCGCCTCCAACAGAGAGCTTCTATAAATTGTTGTGTCAAAAAGATCATCCTTTTCTATTTCTGCTATTTCCAACTCCAGCTTTAGAATTGTTGCGTTTGCTCTCAACAGTAGGGATGGTGTTGGATTTTCTGGTTCTTCCACGCGCACCGCAATGCTCAGTAGTGGAATGTTAGCAACAGATTCGCCATATGACAACAAAGCAATGGTGAGAGCCTTTCCAGGCTTTTTCTTGATTTCTGCAAAGTTAAGTGATCCATCAACTGTTATCATCAACTTTTCGTCAACGCCCGCGTGCTTCCATTGATCGTGTTGCTGATGACCAATGAGACCGTTGGCACTATGACCAGCAATTATCGAATTTTCAAGACCACTGTAATAAAGCCATGACAAGCAGGCTTCTTCTGGATTGTTGGCAATGATTGAAACAGTAGCATCCAAATTGCTGTTTGCAGAATAATTCGTGATGGGAATAGCAACTGATGACGAGGGTAGTGTAATGGTTGTGATCAATGACTCTTGCATCCAAAGGGAGCATTTGCTAACGAATGGTGGCTCAGAGATACATAAAACAGCACTAGTTGTTGAGGAAATCACAAATGTGGTTGCCATGAACGTCAAGAGCATCGCAATGGTTGTTATGGCCAGTCGGAACAGCTTTATCATTTTCTTCTTTTCCTCCTATTTATATTTGCGCAAAAAAATACGAAAAATATGCAACATTTTCTAAGTTTTATGTTGCAAATAAATAATCAACACTTGTAGCTTCATATTATTACATATTATAGTCTGCAAAGATTTTTCAAAATTTGAATGAAAAGTATGCTTGGAAATTTGTTTGATGGAAACCCCAAACGCCCATCATTTCCCTCGCTTAAGATCCCATCTGCTATAAGTTGTTTCTTGCAACGCCACAGCCATGTTCTGTCATATTTTACAGTTAAATCACTGATTGATTCCCCGTTTATGACCTTTAAGATGATGTCTCTCTTACATGCTACAACGTTGATGTAAGACTTTCCCTTCTTTGGGCTAAATCGAGTGTAAGTTATCGCGTTCAGAATAAGTTCCATCTCTTCAGCTAAACTAACCTCTTGGATCCTATCAGAGGCCTTGAAAAACTGTTTCAGTAGAGCCAGAAATGGGCCAAGACCATTGCTGGCTTGAGTCGGTCTGCTCATTGTTCTGCTCACCCACTGATCTAGTTGCGCGCGCACACACTGGTGGCACTCCGGACTTCATGTAAACATACACCGCAGACGTAATGCATGGATCTGCGCACTTCCTGGTGCCCACAAACCTCACACACGAGACGCTTCGGAGGCCTAAGAGATCTTTTCGGAAATAAAATGTTGTCTATCAGCCTCTTCAACTGCGCTACGGTTACCTTCTCCTCAGCTATTCGCTTAGCCATGTCGATTTGAAGTTCAGGGGAGTCCTTGAGGCGCAGTAGCTGCTCGCAATGCTTTAACTTCACATATTTCTCCCGCAGGAGAATTTTTTTCGCCTTCTTTTGAATGTTCAAGGCGATATCAAGGTATTTGTAAACCGTCTTTTTTGCGGGTCTTCTCCCACCGCTTAGCGCCTTGATGCAGGATGCCACTTTTTCTACAGCTGTTCTACCCTCGCCCTGAAAAACATATAACGATCTATATGCCTCAGCCCTTGAAACCGGATGAAGAGGAAGCCGAAGCAGGTTTTCCACCAGTTGCCACTCGAGTTTTTCCCTTTCATCCTTAAACACATGTAGCCTTGCTGGAACCCTATCCAGCTTCAAGAATTTGGCTGCCTCATACCTTGCCCGTCCAATAACGCCTTCATGCTTCCCATTCTCTTCCGAGAAGCACACAATTATGGGTTCAATGATTCCATGTTCTTGGATCGAAAAGGCCAAATTCAAAACAACGTCCTCAGAAATCTCGCCTCTGCGCGGATTACGCCAGTAGATCTGACTTACTGGAATCCACTTGAATGTGTCTTTTTTTCCGGCTTTTGCCTTCTTCTTTTTTCCAGATCCGACCCGTTCCAAGTGTTCAGGAGTCAGTTGTTTCCCAAGAACTTTGGCTATGATGGCTATGGCTGGTTCCAGCAGATATTGCGGGAAGTTGTAAAAAGTTGAACTCGTACCGTTGTACATCTCCCAAAGGTCTTTCGTGGACAAGAAAATCACTCGGCCGCGAGGTCCCTCCATCAGCAGACCAAGAGGATCATTAAAGACAGTGAATGTCCATTTGCTAACTGTTTCCACGCGAGCGATTCCCACGGCAGATCAACCCCAAGAAGCTAAACATATGAGATGATCTCTCAGCCGTTTCAAACTCTCAATGTCTCTGCGGTAAGAACAGTAACGCCATGACCGCACAGCGCGCCGAAGTCTCTGTAGCCGATACAACAAAACTCTCTTAAGCCATGGTGGACCGGCAATTTCTTTGATTGTCGCGTTTAGGCCAACGATGGCTTCATCAGTACTAATCGGGTTCGGACGTTCACGAGCACCGGAGGTGCATTTCTCCCTAATCTTACGTATATCAGCAAATAGTAGTTCTTCAATTTCAGCTTCAATCTTGCTAGATCTATAATTCGCATGTAATCTAGGCGCCTGTTTACGTGACATTCTCCTTGACGGCCTCCTCCAATGCCGCAGCTCTTCCTGCAATCTCAGCATGTACCTCCTTTAGTGATCCGCAGTGGAACCTGAACAATGCATCTGGCTTCCTAGGAAAAGCCATGACAACGGTAGCCGAGGAGGCACTAAAGTCGAGGAGAAGTTTTCCAACGACTTTGACTTTACCTTTGTCCTTGAAGATAATACTATGTACCTCGTATCTTTTCAAGAATAAAATGGAAGTCTCCTTTCCCAGTTTTCACCACCCCTGCTGGCGGCTATCGCCAGTCAGCTGATTGTTCTACTCCCATAAAAAGGTTTTGAATAATAGAAAAGTTTGCGATTTATTAATTAATATATCCCATTACTAAAGTTCGACCATTAATCTGATCAGACAACCAACGTACGCTCCATTATTTGAAAGCTCAAATGAAAAGATCGGAGATTAATCGATTTCCTCAACCAAAACCTGATCAATTCTTAGAGCGCCATCGATTTATGCGGATGTTGATTCCTCCCCGTATAGTTGCAGCAAGTAAGTAGCCACCATGTCTCTTGAAAATATGTGGGGCAACCTTCTTATTGCGTCAAATATGTTCATCCACATGGCATTTAACTGTCTTCGGGTTTTCTCTTCTTCATCATTTATAGGAAAGGGATCCTCCACAGTTCGAACGAAAAATTCCCAATTCTTATCAATTTCCACCGCGTATGCTCGGATTCTAAGACGTGTGTTTGGCTTTCCTATTCCTAGACCGTGAGCCCATTCATCTTCATCAATCTTCTTTTCATGGACGCTAACCACCTCTACGTCGTAGGTTTTTTCAAGATAACCTTTGAGAAAATTCCTAGTCTTCTCTTCGTCGAAGAAATCTTCCTGTGGGACTTCACGCGGTCCGGGAAGATAGTAAGGTACTTGGTGACCGGGAAGATGCTTGAGATCGTCTTCAATATCCGTTGCCCGATGATGTTCCTGTACCAAAACAGCGGTATCTTTTTTTCTGTATATCACCGTGGCACAAATGTACTTCCTTTCAAAATATTCACGGCTTTCAAGAACATAATAAAGTAGCGCATACAATTTCTTTGTGGCCCTCCTTATTGTCTTATAATGCGCGGACCTTGTGGTCAAACCCTTAAAATCTCTTATTAGGTTTGAGTCTTTAGTCTGTACATCCTCTTCTTTCCTCTCAATGTACCCTCGGTTAGCAAGCTCATTAATGATGGGCCCCGAATCATAATAGTTTATGTCGAGAGTTTTCTTAAGCAGATACGGCCATACAAAACCACGTGAAGAGCCAGTCTTGCCGGTTCCGCATGCTGCGATTAATGAACAAGCTTTGAGTATATCAGCAGCCTTAACTTTCTGAGCCTTTTTCATTCTTCTTAGCACATCAAGTATGGGGCCAGAGAGTTCTTTCATAACCAATTCAGAAGTAAGGGCGTAAAGATCTTCAAAAAGAGAGTCTTCTCCCAGTTTGAGTTCAACATATCGTTTATGCGGGATTTCCTTAATCAGCGGTTTTTCCCCACTAAACAGTTGCTCTCGGACTCTTCTAATGATGTCCATACCTTCATTCATTTCATGGTACAGACTTTATTCCTCCATTTCATCATTATTGATAAAATAATTAAATGGTTAAAATATTTTTCGTTTTTATGTATAATGTTTTAAAGCAGGAACGACGTTTGGCAATCTTAAGAATCGGCGACGCTCTACGCACATGGTGATGGAAAGTGGAGCATGGTGACATGCCTAGGTGGGCGACAATCCTTAAGAGAAGAGGTACTGTTCTGTTCGAAGTATTAGTGGTTAAAGGGCAATCGAATCGGTATTACAAACAGATGTTTGGTTTCGATTTTGAGCTTAGAAATCGAAAATATTTGGCCGGAAACATTATGCTTGATCTCAATGAGACTGGAAGACTGCGCAGGTTGCTGGAAACTAGAATCAAAGAAAACCCGCAGTATCTTGATTGGCTTAGCAATAAACACTACGATCAATGTAAGAAGATTTTGGATGGCTCTAGACAGATTTCTGAGTTAAAAGGAGTTGCTTCCTTGGAGAGTTCGCAGCTTCTATCTTGGTTCAGACAGTATGTTGAAAATGTTTTGAGGATCATGCCTTCACTTATGGCCATGCCAACGATTGAAAGGTTTCTGGAGGAAAGGATTTCAGAGGTTGTCAGAGAAAAATTGTCAAGGATTGGTGTAGAAGAATTGTTGGAGACCTACATGAAAGACCTTGTTATTCCAGCAAAGGAAAACTTCGTGGCAAGAGAACTGAGGGACATTTTTTCAATTGGTGCACAGATACAGACAGATCCTGAACTTTCGAACGTCTTTGAGGGAAAACCAAAGGATGTTATTAGGAAATTGAACAAACATCCGTCCCTGCTCTCCCGATTGCGAGAACACTCAAGAAATTTCGGTTTCCTTAGCATGTACACCTATGAAGGAGAGCCACTGACTTTAGAGGATGTTGTAACCAGAATCAAAGAAGCCGTTGAACAAGATTGTTTGATGAAGACAAAAAAGATTCAAAGAGAAAGAATCGAATCAGAGAACAGATTCACTGAAATAGCTCAGAAGTTGGAGTTTAGTGCCGCCACCATGAAGCTAATTGAGACTGCACGAGAATACCTCTATCTCAGGTTATATAGACTCGATGTCTTAAATGTTGCAGGTTTTCAGGTAAGGAAACTACTCGAAGAAATTGCACGTAGAATGAACCTAACCTATGAGGAGATTATCTATCTCACACACGAAGAAATAATCAATTCCTTAGAAGAAGGTAACATTTCAGGCAGGGCTTTAATATACGAGCGCAAGAAAGACTATGGAACTGTTTTGATCAATGGTGAGCTTCGAGTAATTTCCGGAGATGAACTGGAACGAGTGATGGCGTCAGAAAAAGAGATAAAGGAGACCCACGAAACTGTATCCTTGCTTGAAGGCACCGTTGCCTCCTTGGGGAAACACAAAGGCAAGGCGAAACTGGTGCTCTATAATCCTGACGTAGATAAGGTTAAGAGGGGTGACGTGATAGTTTCTACGATGACAAATCCCTACTATGTTCACGCCATGATGAGAGCCGGTGCAATCGTGACGGACGAAGGCGGTATTTTGTCACACGCAGCCATAGTTTCAAGGGAACTCGGAATTCCATGCGTCACTGGCACACACGTAGCAACAAAGGTTCTGAAAGACAACGACTTGGTTGAAGTTGATGCTACAGGTCCAAAGGGCTTAGTCAGAATACTAACAGCAAACAAGAGGGATTAGGAATGGCTGGAGCTACTGTAACAAAGAAAAAAGAACGTCAAATCCCGCTAGAAGCTGTCATAGAAGACTACGCCACAGAAGTGGTCCCCCAAAATGCCCGTATCTCAACGACAAGTTTGGTGGTGATTTTTTTGGGAATGGCAGCGAGTGCCTATTATCTCTTGTTGGGTGGTTTGGTTGTATACATGGTGGGTTTCACCACAGGACTATCTGCAATGGTATTTTCGGCCTTGCTAAACGTCATTTTTGCCGTACTCGGAGCTTACATCGGTTTCAAGGAGGGTCTGAGTTCCGATTTGAGCTCGCGTTTCTACGGGTTCGGTAAACTGGGATCTGTAATAACCTCGGGCGTCTATGGGTTGATATTCATCGGATTCATATCAATAGAAACGGCTATTCTCCAACAAAGCGTTTCTGCTTATCTTCCACTGTCGAAGCCCGCGGTCTACATTGCGTTAACCTTGATGTGGGTGTTGTTTGTAATCTTCGGGGTTAGGCAGGTTTCCTTTCTAAACAAACTGATTCTGCCCATGTTTATTGTTTTTTTCATCTTGTTCTTGACGAGCGCGAAATCATTGTCTTGGAATGCTCTTTTTTCTTTTCAGGGTGGATTGATTCCAGGAGACATGACCACGGCAATTAACACGGGGCTCAGCACGCTCGGGCTGTCATTTTTCCTAGCTGATTATACACGTTTTGCCAGAACCTCCAGAGGGGCAATAATAGTGGCACTTAGTTTTGCCTTGCCCTGCTTCCTAGTCATGCCACTCATAGGGGCCTTGCTGGCGGTCTCCCTCGGCTCTTTCTCGCCAGGGGTTTATTTTGTGACAGTTGGTGGCATAGTGGGAGTTATTGCGATGGTGCTCTCCCAAATGAAAATACAGGCAATCAACTCTTACAGTGCTTCATTGGCTTTGTCTAACCTTAGTGCCGTGTTAGTTGATTCCAAGCCCAGTAGAGTTTTTTGGGTTGTAGTGGCGAACGTAATTGGGGCCGGGTTGCTTTTCCTCAATCTTCTTGACCAACTACCATTGTTCATAGAAGTTGCGGGTATGGTTTCAACGGCTTGGGCAACCATTCTATTTGCAGACTATTACATAATAAGGGGAATGTTACGTTTAGCCCCTAGAAAGATCGTGAGCCTCAAAATGGTTCCTTCGATCAACCTGGTAGGTGTCGCAAGTATGAGCGCTGCCTCAGCTCTATCGTGGCTCCTAAAACCATTATTGCCTGTTCCTGCTTTATCAGCCATTTTGTTCGGGGCATCACTTTATGTCGTAGGGTCAATTATGAGAAGTAGAATCATGGTCAAGACATTACATGGTGACGCTACGAATCCTTCTAACGAGTAGCAGATGCGCACGTGCGCGCAATCAAAAGATTCTTATGACCAGTTAGCCTTTGTCCCTCAAAGGGAGGTAACGAGGTTTGAAGTCTCGCTTTTTCTCTAGTGCGCGCGCAAAAGGGACCTTTGCTTAAGATAACTCCAGTACCAAGCGCGATGCCGCCGAATCTTATTTTGATCCCTAACCCTATCTACCTCAAGTTCCTTCCGTAGCAACTCCGCGCGTGTGAGTCTCTTGCCAAATTTGCGCTGTACATATTTCAGGTGTTGATATTGCTTCCGCTGGCTCTTTCGACACGAATCACAAAATGTTGGATGGCGCCCATGACCCCCATAAAAAAGGGTCCTGTCGCATACCGCGCAAATCATTTTTTAGCCGACTTTCCCGATGTGAACTCACGAACCTTTCTCAGCGGGTCCAACGGCTCGTTAGGAGGTTTGGAATGTGTCTTTTTTTTGACATAAGACACACCCTTCGACATGGGGTAAAACGGGTCCCCCTCCAACCCCTTGACATAAGAGTCTGGAGTGTTACCCACAGTGAGAGGGTGTGTGTTATCTGATTTCTTAAGATGCGTTGGAAAAATCATTTTTTGGCTGCGGTTCTCAGGGTTGCGATCCTCGATAATTAATCCTGCCGCTTCTAACGCGGGGATAATTTCGTTAGATAGTCTTTTGCTTGAAAGGGTCCTGTGGAACTCGGCGTGGTAACAACTCAGAAGGTCGCGGCGTGTTAATCCTTCATATTTCATTAAGGCTTCGTTGTATGGAAAGTTTGGTTTAAACGCTTTCTCGTAGATTTCCAAGACTTCCGGTGAAACACCTAGTTCTTGGGGGGCCACAACTTCCTCGTAGAGTTGGAATCCGGCTTGAACGTCTGTTTCATTTGCGATGATAGTTTTGCCTTTGTTGACGATTTCTCGTTGGTAAAGGTTAAGCAGCGCATGAGCCTTAATCAATGCTATGAGGCGCGGAAAGTCTCTTTGGTGTCGTGGAATAAGGTTTTCTCTATAAACCAAAAACCTTTCGCAAATCTCTTTTGCGTTGGGTAAAATAATGTTTTGTATGTCGGCGTTCTTGATGTTGTCGACTCTATCTCTTAACCATTTGCGTTTCGGGTTTGCTTCTAACTCTTCTTTGAATGCGTCGCGGTTGCCTAGACGCTTTGCAAGTAGCTTGATGGATTCTGCAAGTTTGTTTTGTGATGCTCCAGGGGACAACAGAAACATTCGGGTTCGTTCTTGGTCTCCTATGCTTACTTTTGCGGTGCAGAATACAACCGTTGGAAAACCATGTATAATAGTGGTTTTTGTTCTGTAACCGCTTTTCTGTTTTCGGTCTGTGATTCTATAAGCTAGCTTTCTTGAGTCGTGACTCAAAAGGGGTCTTAAACGCTGCAAAAGCATATCATGTGGTTGGTCCAGGAAAATCAGGATCTTCTGTCTAAGGTCAACATTCACGGTTTTTTCTTCATCATCCCATTCGCCCTTCTCATGAAAAAAGGCTGTTGGGCTGCAATACGCGCTTTTGATGACGATTTCATCTGGAAAATAATGGATAATTTCTAGGGGAATGTAGCTTTTTCCTCGGCAACTTTCGGATTTAAACGCGATGTTTTGCTGGTCTTCATCGGTGAAGGTCAACAGCATAACGAGAAATGTTATGAGTTTTGATTCTTCGTCTTCTTTTATTGTCGTGCTAAGAATCTTGCTAATTTCTGCAAGCGTTACTTCACGTTGTAAGTCTTTTAATATTTCCCTAAACTGTTTGCCATCTGTTTTTTCAATGTCTACCAAGACCGCTTCTGTCATGTTTCTCGGTCCTCCTTGACATGCTCCCCACCCTCTTTAATCCAGAGCCTTCCCGCGGAGACCCGTTGAAAGATGATTTTTGCCTGGGGAAATTCTGTTTCAATGAGCCGCTTCAGATTCTCAAAATTCGCAAGTTTGATCTTCAAAACTAGAGCCGCCGTAACTCTAGCTTCCGCTAGGTTTTCATAGCCTTCAAAAAAACTCATTTGTTTTTTATTCACCACTTGTTTGTTTATTCGGCCTTAAGGCGGCCAACCGTTACAAAATGTAACCTTCATTTAAGTTTTGCTTCAATTTTAACTCTAAATACATGTCTATTAGAGGAAAGCGTTTCTCTTAGGTTTTGCCTCGTTATGGCATTAAAGGTTACGGTTTGAATCGCTAAATGAAGCTCCTATCGGTCTTTTTTCGGCGAAAGACCCGTTTTTTCGCTAAACCGTAACCTTTAAGGTTTAAAGGTTACGGGAAAAACACAAAATATACAAAAAAATATAAAAAAGAAAGGGATCATTCAGGTTTTTTGCATGCATCCTTCTCTCGCGCGGTTACTCTATCCATCGCCATCTTGAGTTTTCGCATCATCTCCTGCTGTTCTTCTTTCAAACGGTTCCATTCTTCCTGCGTGATTAGAAGATGTTTGTCTCTCTCTTCTTTGTCGCGTTCTAGGTCTGCTATTATTCTTTCAAGTTTCTCTGTGCGCTCGCGTGACTGCTGTAGGTCAATCTCAATTTTCGAGAGGCGTTCATGATTCAGCGGGGTTGATTTCGGTATCTCTATGCGGTCCATAACGCTTTTGTAGCTTTCTTCTAGGTCGAGGCGACTCACATAGGCGCCCTCATCTATTTGTTTACCTACGATCTGCCTCCATTTCGACTCGCTCATTCTAAGGCTTAAACGGTCAATTAGAAACTTTCTGAGACAATGGAATCTTACGCGCTTCCCATGCGGGTCCAATCCCGTCTTCCGAGTTAACCGGCGCAAGTTCTGTGAAAGCTCCTTGCTTTTTATTGTCAACATCGGCGCTTTGTCATCGCGTAATCCCCTGCTTTTCAGGATCAGCAACCAAACTTTCGATGCTTCTAATCCGTCTTGGGTGAGAAAAGGATAAGCCATGACGCCCTCTTTTTGCGTGTAGATTTCGCCTAGAGTGATCGGCGGGTTCTGTTTTTCGCTCAGTTCTAGGGCTCTTGCAAAGGTTCCTTGTGTTAGACTTAGAAAGTCGGTGGCCCTCAATCCACAGTCTTTTCCGGCAAGCAAAATGAAACGTTCTTGAGGGTTAGCTACCTTCGCCATTTTTTGAATGTCTTCCAATTCAAACAGATAATCCTTTTTGACGGGTCGCGGTTTCTTGCCTATGAGTCTCTTCTGCTGGTTTGTGAGTCGTAAATCAAGTCGGTGGTAAGTAAAGAAACTGCGAATCCCATGTATGAAGCCTTTTCGCGTGTTATCGCTAAACTTTTTGCCTCCTTTCTTGCGGAATTTAGCTTCAAATATCTTTCCCGATCTTGCGTTTCGCCTTCTGTACGGCGTCACAGTCGGCTTAGTCTCGTAATCCTTGAGCCACTGATAAAAGTCCACTATCTTCTGTTCAAAAGCAAATTTTCGCGACTGCAAATCTTCTAGGCGCGCAGCCACGATTTTTTTAGGGGTCCATCCAGAGCCTTCTGTCTCATTTAGAAAATCAAGGAATAACTTGAGTCCTAAACGGTAAACCCGATATGTGCTTTTCGCGAATCCCTGGTTAAGCCAATTTTCAACCGTTTTTTCCATCTTTAACGATTGCATGTTAACCGTTTATAAGATAGTCTGATGTGTTATTTAAGCGTTTCTTTGAAGGTAGTTACTTAAACTTAACATTTCCGTATGTGCTTTTCTGAGAAGGTCGGCTATAGTGTCG
>CAYGBS010000024.1:0-18803 GCA_964348215.1 uncultured Candidatus Bathyarchaeia archaeon | reverse complement strand
TGTTGTAGCTATTGGTGACCCGGACGCATCGAAGAGATGGTTTGCCAAGGACGTTATGATAGCCGTAGAACATATGGCTTTGGCAGCTGCGTCCTTAGGCTACGGTACATGTTGGATAGGTGCCTTTAGCGAAGAGGAAATAAAGGGTTTACTGGAAATTCCTAAGGAAATGAGTGTAATTGCGATGTTGCCTATCGGGATGCCTGTCCATACACCGCCGCCTAGGCCGAGAAGAGAGCTTCCGGACATATTCTTTGAAGAAGAATACGGGAGAACTATAAGCTTGGGGTGATTTTTGTGGACATGAAGGAAGTTTACAGCTATATCAGCCGACACTCACAAAGCTTCGTTGAAGAATTAGCAAAAATCGTCAGGCAACCCAGCGTCTCTGCAAAAGGAGAAGGAATACAGGAATGTGCGGAAATGGTCAAGAAGATGCTTCGGGATGTTGGATTCTCCACTCGGATGATTTCTAAGGAAGATGGAAACCCTGTTGTCTACGGAGAGCTTAGATCGAAATCCTCAAAGAAAACACTATTATTCTATGACCACTATGATGTTCAACCCCCTGAACCCTTGGAAGAATGGAAATTCGGAGCTTTCAGCGGCAAAGTTTACGAGGGAAGAGTCTACGGCCGAGGGGTCTCTGACAATAAGGGAAACATTGTTTCTAGATTGAAGGCAGTTGAAGCTTTTCTGAATACTGTTGGTGACGTTCCTGTGAACGTGAAATTTGTTGTGGAAGGCGAGGAGGAAATCGGGAGCCCCCATTTCCCACCTGTCGTTAAGCGGCACAAAGACCTGTTTTCTAATGACGCTACGATTTGGGAGTTCGGCGGAACCAACTATGAAGGGCGTCCAGAGATCTATCTTGGCCTCAAAGGAGTGTTATCAACGGAGCTGAGATGTAAAGGCGCGTCAAGAGACGTTCATTCAGCAAATGCTCCGTTAGTTCCGAATCCCGCATGGCGTCTAATCTGGGCTTTGAACACGCTCAAGAACGAAAAAGACGAGATACTAATCGAAGGGTTCTACAACGATGTTGAGCCACCTTCACCAGAGGAACTTCAACTTCTGGATGACATTCCTTTGGAGGAAGGAAAGGTAAAGAAGACTTTAGGTCTGAAAGAGTTTCTGCACAAAAAGACAGGAATAGACGCCAAGAAGACGCTGCTTTACAGTGCTACATGCACCATCAACGGCTTTCTCACAGGCTATACCGGGACCGGTTCCAAGACTGTACTACCAAAAGAAGCTATGGTTAAGCTTGACTTCAGACTGGTGCCGAAGCAGATGCCTGATAAGATTTTCAAGAAACTTGCCAACCACTTGCGGAAAAAAGGCTTCAACGACGTCGAAGTCCACCAGTATGGTTCTACCGAACCGACTAAAACTCCGGTGACAGACAAATTCGTTGGCGTCGTTGCACGAGCAGCAGAGAAAGTTTACAGAAAAAAAGCAGTTGTGTATCCTACTAGCGCAGCCTCTGGGCCCATGCACCTGTTCCGAAACTGGCTCGGGGGCCCTGTAGTCTCTGCAGGTTGTAGTCATGCAGATGCCAAAGGCCATGCTCCAAACGAGAACCTGACTATAGAAGGCTTCATTAAAGGAACTAAATTCATTGCAACCGTGTTAAACGATTTCAGTCAAATTCATGAGACATAGAGATGCCTCTTGGACGTCTCAGAACCCAACAGCTCACTATTTTTGCCATCAGTCGGACAACAACTATCTAAATATACAAAATCACTGCAGTAAACGATTTTAGCGCTTTCCGACAAATACTGCTCTTTATTGCCCCATGTGGAGATGCATTTGAAAGCTAATGTGACAAACAGAGGTGCAGTCCTTTTAGGGAGACATGTAGCATGTGATGCTTTTGAAGAAGCAAGGCCCCTTAGAGTTGTCACTCATGCCCACGCTGACCACCTCACCGGGCTTCATCAAAGCTTGAAGAGCTGCGAAACTGTTGTGATGACACCTGCTACTAAAGATTTGATCAACGTCTTGAAAGGGCCACGATTTCTCCTTAAGGGAAATGTGAAGGCAATCGAGTATGACAGGCCTTTAATTTACTGCGGTGAGCGGTTGACGCTTCACAAGGTTGACCACATTTTAGGTGCGGCTCAGGTGCTAGTAGAAGATTACGATGGAACGCGTATTCTTTACACAGGGGATTTTCGAATTGCGAACACGCCTGTCATTCAGTCTGACGTCTTAGTAATCGAGGCTACGTATGGCAATCCTTGGCGCACAAGAAACTTCAAAGATGATGCGAGACACCTGCTGGTCTCCACAGTCAGGAAAGGGCTGAAACAAGGATCCGTCTACATCTTCGGCTATCACGGAAAACTCCAAGAAGTAATGCAGATACTTCACGAAGCAGGAATTAAAGCACCCTTCATAATGCCTAAAAGAATACTGAACATCTCAAGAATTCATCAGAAGCATGGAGCAAGAATTCACAGACCTTTATTCTCAAGTAAAAGCAAACTGCAATCGACCCTTATGGGTGATGAGCAATATGTCGCTTTCTACCACATGAGTTGGCGGAAAAAAATAGGCCCGGGCAAGTTCAAAGTATGCGTCAGCGGGTGGGAGTTTTATTCGCCTTGTAGACAGACTGGTGAGAAAGAGTATGTTGTAGCCTTAAGCGACCACTCTGATTTCAAAGGCTTACTCGAATACGTGAGGCAAAGCCAGCCAAGGCTAGTCATAACTGATAATTATAGAGCCGGAGATGCAGAATCGCTTGCAAAACATATAAAGAAGCAGCTTGGGATCGAAGCTAAGGCGTTGCCACGGTAGCACAGAGAGAGGCCTGCGATGAGAACTAGGGCATAAGATCCGCTTTGAACAAGCAAGAGCCAAACTCTTTAGTATAAGACCAATCACCATTAAGCCTCAAGGAGGCGTTACGTTGAGCCAGAGGAGCATAGAGCAAATTCTAAGACGCTGCAAAACAGTTGCCATCGTAGGACTCTCTCGCAATCCTGAAAAGGACAGCTTCCAAGTCGCAGAATTCCTGCAGGAGCAAGGTTTCATAATAATTCCAGTCAACCCGACAGCTGACACGATCCTAGGCCAGAAAGCCTACAAAACTCTGCTAGATATACCACTGGAAATCCGGAAAAACGTAGAAATCGTCGACATCTTCAGACCCTCAGAAGACGTACCAGCAATAGTAGATCAAGCAATCCAGCTGAAAAAACAACATGGGAACCTCCAAGTCGTATGGACGCAGCTTGGAATAACAAGCCCGCAAGCCGCAGAAAAAGCAAAAAAGGCAGAACTGACAGTAGTAATGAATAAATGCATGATGCAGGAGCATAGGCGCTTGTTTGGAGAAGATGAGGACCCTGAACTCGAAGAAATCCGTGCCAGAAAGATGGAAAAACTAATGAAAGAGCCTAAGAGAGAAGAGATTTCCACTCCAGTGAAGGTTACAGACGCCAACTTCGACGACACCATCAAGAAGCACACGCCGATAGTCATAGACTGCTGGGCAGCGTGGTGTGGACCGTGCCGCATGATAGCCCCAATAATAGAAGAACTGGCCAAGGAATATGCTGGCGAAATAGTCTTCGGTAAACTCAACGTAGACGAAAATCCATCAACTGCCACACGATTCAACATAATGGGAATCCCAACGCTGTTAATCATGAAAAACGGAACAGAAGTCGACAGAATAGTCGGCGTAGCCCCCAAAAAGCTAATTGAAAACAAACTAAAGAAATACATCTAGCTGGAAGATCTATGGATATCTCAGAAAAAAGAATAATAGGCTCTCTTTTCCTGCTTGCAGGCCTAACCTTCCTCTCTATAGCACTGTATACAGATCAACTGACAGAAATCGCAGAACTGATGAGAAGCATCTTCGAACCTGCAGTAGCAGGCTTGCCGTGAGAAGGAAGCGAAGATGCCGATTATCCGTAAAGAAGGAGAAATATCCGGAATCTTAGAAGCCGCAAAGCTGATGTTAGTTTCTGCACGAACTGCACCTAAATCAGGAGGAATAGATGACATAGTCCTAGCAGTAGTCTATGGTAAGGAAAAAGACGAAATCGCCACAGAAATGGAGAGAATCGCTGAAGAAAGAAACGTGGAAAGATTCAGGCGAGACAGTAAAAACCTCCGTGACTCTGAGGCAGCCCTATTAGTAGGTATAAGAGGCCCGAAATCCTTTGGTCTCGACTGTGGCGCATGCGGTTACAAATCTTGTGATTCATTTGACAGAATTGGAGAAAAGCAGGGCTTAGACTTCGTGGGTCCGACATGTATCTTCAAGGCGTTGGACATGGGCATTGCCCTGGGCTCTGCAGCGAAAACGGCGAGCCTGTTAAATGTGGATAGCCGGATAATGTATCGCATTGGAACCGCGGTGAAAAGATTAGAGTTGTTGCCAGAAGCCCAGGTTATTATGGGAATGCCCCTTTCAGCCACTGGAAAAAGCATCTACTTCGACAGGCCTAGAAAATCATAATCAGGGATGTGCATTAAGGAAATTACAGAGATAGCCGCTAAACGTCTTTTTTCATTTTCTCATGCATCTTCTCTAGCGTCCAGTGAATACTCGATTTCAGTTCTCGCAGTCTCTCTGCAGTAAGGTTCTTAATCATTATCTCTCGAACGGCATCTCCGTCCAAGATTAACTCGTAAGAGAAAATCTTGTCAGGTGGCATCTCCCCTTTATCTGCGGCTTCGCTGTCTTTTTCCCGCATTTTCTTGAGAACCCTTTCAATCAAAAACTGTTGAAACGGCGGGGTCTTCACATCAAATGCTTTGCCCTTAGCAATAGTAACGCGCATGGAATCTCGACTTATGTGCAAGTTTGCGAGGAGATCTCCTGTGACATCTTTGAGAGGAGTAACAGTCTCATGTTTCATGTCAGGTGGCCGAGTTGAAGTCTCGGTAGCTCTGGGTTTCTCGATCTTCGCCTTTTTAAATCCTCTTTCCAGCAATGTTTCGTTGACAAGTTCGGTTAGGATTTTCAGCCTTTCCAGATCTTCCTCTGCGTCTGCTATCTTCTTTTCAAGTGTCTCCTTAAACTCGGCAAGCTTTTTCATCTTTTCAGTTTCGTTTTCTCGGCGGGTCATCGTATTCTCAAAACAGGAATATCGACAATGTTCCTTAAGAAAGCTTGCATTTTATCAGCAAAGCGCTGTCAAATTAAGCTTTAACCGACAGAAGCTTTTAGAAGCTTGGATTTGAAGGACTTCGGTTCATTTGTTTGTGGTGCATAAAGCGGTTTCGTTTCCACGCCATACTTGCTTTTTAGGAATTTCTCGAATTCGTCAAACACGTGGCTTCCTGTTTCGTTTAACTTCAAACAAAAGGGTTTGCCTTGATATACTTTGCTTAAGTCATACAGCGCTGTCTTCTTGGAAAGCTCAGAGTCCATTGTTAAAGCTTCCACTAGTTGCTCGGAAGCCGGTCTCTGAAGAACCCAAGCAGTATAGGCAATGTCTATTATCCGATACGATTTTCCTTCCTGAACTGCTCGTTTTCTGCTAGAAGCGATTTTCTTAAATGTGGAAGGATGAATTGTCCGCGTTCCAATGAAGTCGTAATATTTGTCGTTAATCTTCACTATGTCCTCATAGTCAGAAGTTTTCCAACCTTTGCGGCGACAAGTCTCTTTGAAACGTCTAAGGAGTTCCCATATTTTGGGCACTTTAGATTGTTGAGGCATCTTGATCACGACTGAAAGATTCTTATAGAATTATATTCTAGTTCTCAGCGTCCAATTTAAACCTATTCGACAGAATTTTCGAAAAATCGTAGCTAGGATAACGGAATCTTAGAGCATTGTAGAAATTGGCTAACTTTCTCCTACACTTTTCCGACGCAAATCTCCGTCTGCCACATCTGAAGATTTATAAGAATGAAGAAACTAGCCGAGGTTTTCCTACATTTTTCTGATAGCAAAGGATAAATTATGAAAGCTGTAGACTACTTTCCGTGAGAAGGGTCTATTCATGAAGGCAAAAAATCAGCTGGTTTTTATTGACGATCTGGATTGGGCCATACTGAGAATCTTGCAGGAGAATGCTCGGCAAACCTACACTGAAATTGGTCGACGTTTGAATCTAGCCCATTCTACAGTGTATGATCGGATAAAGAGGTTGGAAGAGCGAGGCGTCATTAGAAACTACGCAGTTTTGGTTGATCCGAAAAAAGCTGGAATGAAGCTTCTCACTGCCATCGTGACAATTTTTACTGACCCAAAAGAAAGTGAAAAGGTTGCAGAAAGGCTGGCAAAACACAAGCAGGTTTTAGAGGTTTTTACCTCTCTTTCTGAAGAGTTACTTATAATTGCGAAGGTGGTGGCGAAAGATCAAGAAAAGCTGCACTCTTTTATTGCAGAGTTTGTAGCTCCCATGCCAGGTGTACTACGGATTCGAACCTCAATCATCACGCGAAAATATAAAGAAGAAGCCTTCTCCTTTTAACTGTTTTTTCTCTGCCGTTTTCTCATCAAAAACGCTGTTATGAAAGTGGCGAGGATCAATGTGACATTTAGGCTCATCCATAGGAGAAGAAAAGGCGACTTAATGGAAACTGTATACCCTCCAACAGTAGCAGTTCTGTAATGTGCAATAGCGATGTGACGAGCGTCCATGATTACAAGAATTGTTCGATCGCCATCGCCTTGTGGAATGTTGTCGATAGTCCATTCGCGGAATCCGTAGCCTCCGACATGTTGTGCCGTCAGTTGAACGGAAGTTGATTTATCATACCACCAGCTATTTGTAGACTCTACTTCACCGATTGGATTTCTTGTCGGCTTAGGAGTCAAATCAGCAGGGTCGGTAAGCACAGTCAAGAGATGCTGGGTCGTGTAAAGCAGAGTGATGTTTCTATCTTGGTTCATGGTAACGCTAGAGGCTGGGTAGAAACTGCTGAATCTATACCTCTTATTGGGGGAGACGCTGATGATATCTTGAGGGGCGTTCACTGTCACAACTGTAGTAGCGTCGACCCATTCTACCCATGGTGTTGACTTCATAGCATTTGTGTATGTTGTTGCGTTTTGGGTGTATGTGACATAAAATGTACCCCCTAGAGCCTCACTTGGACTGGCTGTAACAGTGATTTGATATTGTAACGGGAACACGGTGACACTCGTTGTGCTTAGGCATGCATTGTCATCTGTATCTCTTTCTCCTGGCACCGTTGAAGCTGCTGTGTTTATGAAGTATTCACCGGCGGGGGCGCCTGTTGTGTTCCAGAGAAAGCTAAGTGTGGCTGTTGAGTTTGGCGCTAGGTCTTCGACTGTCTTTGTTTCAATGAGTGTTTCGTTAAGGTAGCAGCTTACATCAAAGGTTTCAATCTCTGTTCCTTCGTTTTTAACGACAACTGTGATTGTCACGATTTCTCCTTGCGTTACTGCCGTGGGCGAAGGAACTTGACTTACAACCGCAATGTCGTGTATCACAATTTGGACAGTTGCTGGAGAAGTGCAAATGTTGTTTGTTTCGTTGCTTTCCGTAAGCTCATAGCTCGAGTCGGCTTCAGCAGTTATTGAATATGTTCCCGTTGGAATGCCAGTAGTGTCCCAAGCAAAAGATATGACTCTTTGGCCACCAGCCTCTAGACTGTAAATACGGATAACACCTAGTAGATTGCTGTCATAGTAGCATGAAGTATCGAAGGTTTCGGAGACATTGCCGAAATTTTTCACTGTCACCTCTATTGCGATGGTCTCTCCCTGGTTTACAGTGGTACTCGTAGGAACTTGGCTAATTGCAGCAACGTCACGCATTATTGCGATCACTGTGACATCGGTGTCAGCGACATCTGAAACTGGTTCGCCACTGAGTGTGTCCGTTCCTGAGGCAGTTGTATCCTCTTTATGGTTTAGGTAAGTTAGGGTAGGTGATGCTGGCGTTACACTTACGATAAGCGTTAATGTTGCATCCGCTCCAGGGGCTAGAGTCCCAACATCCCACACGATTTTTGGAGGAGGAAGTACTGTGGCATTTCCTTTGCTTGGCGTGCCTACGCTAACAAGGCTTACATCTGGAGAAATTGTTTCATTGACTTCGATGTTGGAGACATCACTGCCACCAGTGTTCGCTACGAGAATTGTTAATTCATAAACTGTTGGTAACCCAACAACAGGTGGGTCTTCGCCGGTTATGACATTCGTCTTGGCCTTTTCTATAGAAAGCTTTCCCTTGTCAGAAGACGAATATACTGTCACAACCTCGGAGCGTGTGCAGTTATTGTTGTTTTCATCAATTTCTGTAATCGCCCTGCTGGAGTCAGCAAATGATCGAATATGATAGGTGCTTGAAGCGACTCCCGTTGTGTTCCATGGAAAAATTATGCTAATTGAAGTTTGCGGTGCCAGGTTTGTTACAGTGTAATAATCTATTGGATTACTATCGTAGAAACAAGTGACATTAAACGTTTCCACGAAGTCCCCAAGGTTGGACACTGTCACATTTATGTTAACTATTGTTCCGTTGACCACACTTGTCTGGTCTGGAACCTGAGACACCGCTGCTACATCATGAACAGGCGCTGGTTGAACAGTCACAATGGCGGGTGAAGTGCACCAGTTGTCTGTTTCATTTGTTTCAGTTATCACTGCGCTTGAGTCAGCCCAAGCAGTGATCGTGTAGTTTCCTACAGGTAACCCTGCCGTATCCCAGTTAAAAGTGACAGTTGTTTGGCCTGCTGCTGCTAAGTCAGTCACAAGCTTTGTTCCGATCTCAGTGTTGTTGAAGTAGCATGTGACGTTAAAAGTTTCTGCTTGCGTGCCTGGATTCTCTATTACCACATCTATAGAGACGTTTTCACCCTGGCTGACGGTGGTGGGCGAAGGAGTTTGGCTTACTGCTGCAACGTTGCGGAGGAGAATGACTTGCTCTTCATCTATTCGGTCTGTTGTGGGAGACTGGTCTAGATTTGGGTTTTGTTGATCAGTTGACCAGAACAATCCGTATGAAGACGGAGTTCCAATAGAAGCCCAGCTTATGTACATTTCGATTTGATATGGAGCAACTATCCTCCATCCTCCGACGTTTACATCAGTGATTCTATAATCGGCATAATCTACGGGAGGCCATGGCTCGTACTCGCCAAAACTGTTGTCGTTGTTCATGTCGAACACTAGATACATCTCTCCAGCGCCATCGTGGTCTGTATCTTCGACAAAAACAAGGTATTCAGCGTCGTATACGTTCCCTCCGCTATAATATATGGTTCCATCAAGATCAATGAACCACTTGTACCTTCCATCTCGAGATGGCCATTTGCTGCCTGGAATGTAGTAACATTGAAGTTTTAGATAGAGGTAGTCCTGGTCATACTGGTAATATGCGTATTCAACATCGCGCCAATCATCTCCTGGGCCATTTTCGTTCCTGTCCCAGTCTATCTGGATCCAGGGCTGCGGCCATGCGGGTTGAGCAGAAACGTCCAGTTTCTGGACATTCGCAAGGCTGACTAAGATGAAGGAGATTAGCAATAGATTCAGAACTACTTTAGGCGGGATAAGCTTCACAGTTTCTCCTTCTCCTTCGGCAATTAATCTTAGTCCTGAAGGAAATTTAAGCCTTCTGGAACTGTTTTCTATTATAGATCGGAAGAAATCAGTTATTGGCATAGAGAATGTGCTTGAACAGACACTGACGGTTAAGTTAACATCTTTAATTATAGCAATACGTAAGGTTGTTTATGGTGACAACAATGGCGAAGATAAAGCGACGTTTCATAAAAGAAAAGGAGGCCAAAAAACTGCTTTCAGAGTTTTTCAAAGCGGCTAGGATAAAGTCCGAACAGTTACCATCGATAAAGCCTCCCATTGAACTCGCCGAGATGAATGGTGGGAGAATATTTTTCATCAACAGAGTGCCGATTTTCGCGAAGTCGGATAAAAAGCTCTTCCCTACTCTTGCATCTGGCAAACTGTTGTCAACCTTGCCAAAGGTCACAGTAGATATGGGGGCAGTTGCCTACGTGTGTAATGGGGCAGATATCATGGCGCCTGGAATTGTCAGCTTTGAAGGAACCTTCAGCGAAGAAGACATTGTTGTTGTATCTGACAAACGATATAGAAAACCTATAGCAATCGCTACAGCTATTTACAACGCTGAAGACGCAAGAAAGCTTGAACGTGGGAAAATCCTGAGAAACATCCACTACGTCGGTGATAAGATATGGAATGCAATAAAGCAGTTAGATCAAACAGAATAAGGGGAGAAGACATCTGGAACGTTTAATGGAAAAGCTGTCTTTATGTGGAGCAACGTGATGCTTGTTTTTCAGTTAGACGTTTTGAAGCAGGCTGAGCAACGCCATGGCGAGTTTTTTGCCTTCCTCTGTGATGGCGTATTGCTTTTTAAGGGGATCGATGGGAATGGCTTTTGCCAGACCCAACTGTGTGATCTCGATCATGCGAGATCTGTATGTACCGTCACTTAGGGTGAGGTTGTGCTTGTTCATGTAGGTTTTGGCTTTTTTCCATTTTCCTTTGTCTAAAACCAAGAGGAACAGACAGTCGATGGCATGGTCCTTTTCGAGCATCGCCTTGACCCCTGCGGTTTCAGGGGTTGTGAGAACCTTTGTTATCTGCTTTTCTAGTTGCTTCTCCTTTTCTTTTTCTCCCATTGAACTTCGCCTGTAGTATGGTTTGCTATTTGATATTCACTCTGTGCTTAAAAGATTTAACCTATATTACGATACATGTAATAATACAGAGGAGATATAGTGTAATTTTCTCGGTCTACTTGGCATCCGTTGCAACCCTGTCTACACCTTCGATAGATTGGAACCCTTCCATGTAGATCATGCAGTAAATGAAGTCAAACTCTTCAACAGTCTCTGTTGGTCTAGCATGGAATCCGCCTCGAATCATAAAGAAGTATTTCAGTTATGCCATGAGCGCGTACATGTGCATGGATGTTTGTAAAAACCCTTCTTTGATACATATGTGTCAAACGTTTAGGTGAGAGATTGGTCAACATAACAATCTGGTTCTGCAAAATGGGGCCATTCTTGTATAAGGCTTTTAAGGACGTGCAACCACGGGACTCAGATTTAGACACTCCCATGTCACATTGCCCTTCTATATTTCTATATTGCTATTAATGAAAAGATACGGCAAGATTGTTGCCTGATCTGCAGAATGTGTGAAACTAATAACGTTCAAGGTTACTATATCACTATTACTTGACAAGTCCTTGGAGGGAGATTCCAAAAAGTGAAATACAAAGTTGGCAAACGTTTCTCTTGCCCAGTCTGTCACAGCCCCAAAGCTAAGATCGTCTGGGTGGGAAAAGAACGGAAAGTCGTTGCAGTACAATGTCCTAGGTCACACAAACACAAGAGAAAAAGTGTAATTTTGCTGAATATTGAGGGAGCAGAATGAGGGCAAAGAGCGGTTCGAAGGGCATTCGCAAGTGGCGAAGGAGAGGCTACTATTCGGAACGAAGGTTATGTAAGAACCTTCAAGCACTAGGCTTTGAAGCGGTTCGCATTCCGGTTTCAAATCCATCATTAAGCCCGCTTCCAGACGTTATAGCCCGGAAGGATAGGGATGTTTATGCTTTCGAAGTGAAAAACGCCAAGTTCTACGCTTATTTTCCCCGTAAAGAAATCATCAAGCTTTTCCAGTACCTTGAGAAGTTCGTGCCGCTTCCTGAAGACTCTCTACACGCTGTTTTGGTTGCGCATCTTGGCAAGAAATGGATTTTCAAGGAACTTAGTTGGGACGACTATAAGGGGAATGAAATCGAGAAGGAAAGTATAAACAAGCGTCAACATGGAAACTGGAAACCAAAGAACGAGACTCTGCCTGACACGCGACAGGACTTATGATGTATTAAAACTTTCCCTCAGCAAAGAGAATATGAAGGTTGAAGATGGCTCCTGATTGTGCAGGGGACATGATTCTGAATTACTCTGGGCTTTCATGGCTGTTGTTGTTCCTTCCAGGGATTTCTCTCTCGCTGTGTTTCATCGTTAAAGTGGTGATGTAAAAGTCTGTTATCAAGCCTATTCCACCTGCAGCAGTTCCTTCTCCCTTATCAACCAAGGATGCCCGCGTTTCAGAAAGAGCCACGATCTTTTCTGTAGTTTTGCGTTTTGGTTCAACGCTTAAATAAGGGACTGGTTTTTGTTAGTGCCTCGTAGCAGTGATGACCACTATGGCTCTGCTTCTCAAGGTAGAAGATGTCAAAAAGGCCTACGCTATGGGAAGTATGGTAGTTCCTGCTCTCAGAGGTGTAACCTTTGAGGTAGAGGGAGGTGAACTGATAGCGGTTTTTGGTCCTTCAGGCAGCGGGAAATCCACGTTGCTTCACGTTGTCGGCGGTCTAGACCATCCGGATGAGGGGGCTGTGTTAGTCGACGGCGTAGACCTTTACAGGCTCAGCAGTAACGATATAGCAGATACTCGGTTGAAGAAAATCGGTTTTGTCTTTCAATTTTTCAACCTTCTTCCCCGTTTAAGTGCCCTGAAGAATGTGGAGTTGCCCCTTGATCTTGCAAATGTTTCTCCTAGAAAAGCAGAGGCGAAAGCTGCTGAGATGTTGACTCTTGTCGGCTTGAAAGAGCGAATGAGCCACAAGCCCGCAGAACTCAGCGGTGGAGAGCAACAGCGTGTCGCTCTGGCCAGAGCGCTCATTAACAACCCTAAGGTCATCCTTGCTGACGAGCCTACAGGTAACCTTGACACGAAAACTGGCAGAGAGATTGTGGATTTGATGAAACGCCTCAATCAAGAGCGGGGGATGACTTTCGTCATAGTCACCCATGATCCTCAAGTAGCTCAGGCTGCCAATCGCATAATCCATCTAGAAGATGGCAGAATCGCTGGCATAGAAAAGGGCGGTGAAGCTTGATGAGAACTGGGCAGGTCTTTTCGATTGGATGGCAAAGCCTGAAGCAGAGAAAGCTTCGCACTAGTCTGACTGTTTTGGGGGTTGTTATAGGCATAACAGCTATAATCACTTTGTCTAGTCTCGGGGAAGGCTTCCGCCTTGCAGTAAAGCAACAGATGGAACAAGGTTTTGAACTCGACGTCCTCACTGTGATCCCTGGTAACTTTCTCTTCGGCTTAAGACAACCTTTCACCGACGAGGAAATCAGTGAAGTCTCAAGCATTCCTCAAGTCACAGCTGCGGCTCCAGTTTTTCAAATCGGAAACGTTACCCTCTACAATGGAGAAACCGGTAGAAGATCCAGCGCTCTAGTGGCCACAGGTGTTAACTATACCCAATTTTGGCGGCTTTTTCCAGACCGACTGATCTTCGAAAACGGCAGCCTTCCAGACCCGCCCAAAAACAATTCGCTAATAATCGGCTACAAGCCAAACCATCAAGACGATTCTGAAACGCCTTTCGCCCAGCCTAACGATAATGTTACCATGAAAGTGATAATCCCGAAGCTCGGCTACAAACCTGCGAACTTCACTTTCACAGTTGCTGGTACATTGCAGAAACGCGGCACCTCTGGTCTAGGGAATTACGACTATTGGGTTTTTATGCCTGTGCAGACCGCTAGAGAGATCTACGATGTAGAGGAAGGCGCGCAACTCATCTTTGTTCAAGTCTCAGATCCGGAATACTCTGAGCAGGTTGCGGATGAGATAGAAGCCTTGTTTCCGCCTTTCCAGATCAGTGTTTTGGTGCCCATAACCTTCATCCGTCAAGTAGATCGAATTCTTAATCTCATCCAAGTATTTCTCATAGCTATAGCCTCCATAAGCCTTGTCGTCGCAGGTATTGGTATCATGAACATAATGACCGTCTCGGTCATAGAAAGAACACGGGAAATAGGCATCATGAAAGCCATCGGCGCGAGAAATAGAACGATGCTTTTTATGTTTCTAAGCGAGGCAGCGTTGATCGGCTTAATAGGAGGGGTCATCGGAGTTCCAACCGCTTACGGGCTTTCATACTTTCTGAGTTTTGCCCTAACACGTTACATGCAACAGCAACAACAAACCGGCAACGGCTCTTTCTTCAGCGGCTCGCAAGAGGGACAGACAGGCTTTTCACCCGTCTTTTCATTAGAGTGGACGATAGTGGCCATCATATTCGCGATTGTCATTTGCATCGTCTTTGCTCTTTATCCTGCCAGAAAAGCGTCAAAGCTAGATCCTGTTAAGGCGTTGAGATACGAGTAGATCTTTCAGGACGACGGCTCATAAAAAAATTTATATTCAACGCGATCATCCTTCAAGACCAATAGCTTGCCAGAACAGCACCGTGTACTCTGTAGCTTCTCGCTACATTCTTGCATGGCACTCAATTTTGGCAGCTAGTACCCCTAGCTAAGGAATGAATGGGAGAAGAAAATTGAAAATAAAGGATCTAAGAAACGGAATGAAACGAGTAGACGTGGAAGCGGAAGTTCAAGAGAAAGGAGCAACCCGCGAAGTCATGTCAAGATACAGGAATGAAAAATATCGCGTAGCAAACGCAGTCATAAGCGATGACACTGGACAAATAAAACTTACGCTGTGGAACGATCAGATAGAGCAAGTCAGTGAAAAGGACAAGATAAAGATTGAAAATGGCTACGTGAGCTCTTTCCGCGGAGAAATCCAACTCAATGTCGGCCGATACGGAAAGCTAACAGTCCTGTAAACTCTCTAAACTCTATGTCAGACTACTTATGAATGAGTTGAAAAGAGGTGAGAGAATGCATTATGAAAAGCGTAGAAGAGGCGGCAGAAACTTTGGTCCAAGACGTTTCCCTCCAAAACCTGTTGAAATAGGAAAGGAATACGATGTTGAAATTCAGGAACTCAGTCGTAGAGGCGAAGGAATAGCTCGAATCAAAGGCTTAGTTTGCTTTGTGCCAGACACGAAGCCCGGCGATCATGTAAGAATACGCATAACAAGAATAAGCAGAAGATTCGCTGAAGCAGAAGCCATTGGAAAGGCAGAGGAAAAGCCTGAGGAAGAAGGGGAAACTGAAGCAGCTGCAGAGGAAGGTGAAACAACGGAAGAAGTTGCTGAAGAAAGCGAAGTCGAAGAAGACGAAGGAAGCGAATGAAAAAGAAACGGTAGGCTGCATTCTTCCTGCATTTCCTTAACGATTTTGGTTCGCTCTTTTTTCTGAGCTGTGCTCAGCTAGGCTACAAACTAGTTTCCTCGTAGCTTATAGAAAGCTTTTTCACAGGAAATCTTAAGATTGAGGCAATAAGAGGTGAAGCAAGGTGGACCGTGAAGGTTTCTTCAGAGACCCAGTAGTTCACATGAAGCTTAGAAGTCAGATGACTGTCAATCAACTGATTCAAGAGTTCGGCAAATCGGGATCTTTCGGAGCGGGCCGTATGGCACAGGCCTGCGAAGTTTATGAACGTATGATTAGAGATGAAGAATGCACAATCTTTCTCGCTGTGGCGGGAGCTGTTGTTCCAGCGGGCTTACGATCAATTGTTGCGGACCTAATTCGAAGTAGATTTGTCGATGTTGTCGTAACCACGGGTGCTAACATGGTTCACGACTTGCTTGAGGCTATGGGAGGGCATCACTACAAAGGGCATTGGAACGTGGATGATTCATTGCTTTACAAGTATCACACATACCGCATTTACGATATTTTTGTACCTGAAGAGGATTTCATGAAAGAAGATTCCAAGCTAACTGAAATGTTCGACGAAATTGCAGAAGAGAACAAGGGCCGCATTTTCTCCTCAAACGAGCTTATGGCTGAGATCGGCAAACGTGTCAAGGATTCAAATTCGATATTAAAGGCTGCATACGAAGCAGAAGTGCCCATATTCGTCCCAGCAGTTCGTGACTCTGAATTCGGCTACATCCACTGGCTTCATGCGTCCCGTACACCATCAAACGAGGTTCTCCAATTGGACGCGTTTAAAGAGGTGTCAGACATCATAGAAAAAGCAGCCAAGTCGACTCGACTCGGCATGATAGTGCTCGGAGGAGGAGTGCCTCGAAATACGGTGCAACATACAGCAGCAATAGCGAGAAAGGGCATTGATCATGCAATTGTTATCACTATGGATCGGCCGGAGACGGGTGGGCTTTCGGGCTCCACTTTGAGGGAGGCTACGAGTTGGGGCAAGATAAAGCCGCGTGCCGACAAGGTCACAGTGATAGGAGATGCGCTAATCGTTTTTCCAATTGTGGTCGCTTCTGTTCTTGAACGTTTGGGAGACAATTTTATCAGGAGAGGAAGATGAAGGAAAAATCGACATCCGAAGAGAGATACTGCGGAAACTGCTATCATCATTGTGTTTATGAATATCCAGATCAGGTTTTCTGCATGTTCCACTTCTTGAAGCGGAAGGATCCAGTGTTCTCTACGTTAGATGCCTGCGAGAACTGGGGTCCAGACTACCAAGCATGTTTCTGTGTTGAGGAAGCCTTGAGGAAAGGTTGAAAGGGATTTTCAGAAGTAGGCTACTGTGAAGGAAAAGGGTTTTTAGAAAGGGAGGGAGGATGGCTAAGTCTTTTTTTTGCGTCTTCTGCTGGTTTTCTTCTTTCGCGTCCTCTTCTTTGTTGATGTCTCCTTTGGCTTCTCTGGTTCTTCTTCTGGTTCGGTTTTTGGTTGTTCTTCCGGTTTAGGCGATATTTTAGGCGGCGGTGGAGGGGGTGTCGACATTGAAGTTGAGGTTGCTGTCTCTTTCGGTCTCGCTATGTATCCTAGCCCTATGAAAACTATTCCGAGAACAGCTAGAGCGTAGATGTAAAGTTGTGTTTCAGCTAGAGCAGCGGCGTAGGTGTAGATTGCTATTATGAAGCATATGACGGCTACAGCGTATAAGGCGTAATCTGATCTCATTCTATTCTACCTCTTACATTCCATACGTTTTCGCGGAAATGGTTTAAATAACTTTCTGACGTTTTCCTGTCGTTTTTAGAATGTTTAAGCTGTTTTGATCAAGATTTCAGCAATCTAGTGTAGAACAGGCCTGTTATGTCGGCTTTCTGAACCACTTCTCGAGGCTTGCTTGTTTCTTGGACTTGAAAACATGTCTCATTCTCTGCACAACAGTTTCCACGCGTTTCTTAGTGAAATCCCTTTGACTGCATAGAAAGTGAAAAAGCGCTTCTTCGTCTAAGGACCCGTAGCTGAGATCGTATTCTGGTGTTATCTCTGGATGGAGATATACTTCCCTAACCTTTTCGAGTTGCGGCGGGATTTTTGACAAAAATCCACTCGGCAGATCCTCTATTCTCCCGTAGTCCTTAACGAGCTTGAGAGCAGTCTTTGGTCCTACCCCTTTCATTCCCTTGTTGAAGTCTGTCCCAACCAAGATTGCTAAATCCACAAGTTGTGAACGGGTGATTCCGTGATGAGAGAGAAAATCGCTTAGGTTGATGAGTTCAGGCTTTAGCGGTCTCGTTATGCCTTTGCTCGGCAGATACTCCTTTCCTTGGATTGTCAGAAACCGCAGCAAGCTTGGCGCCCCAAACAGAAGCGTATCATAGTCCTTGCTGCTTGCAGCCCAGACATCACCACGCATCGCCATATAAGCAGCTTGAGCCTCTGCTTCGCTTGGAGCCTGTACACAGGGAATCCCGAGTAGCGTGAGGAGCTTCTTAGCATCATCTATCATACTTCGCGTTAGCCGGCTGGTCATAACTGCTTTTGAAAAGGCTTCGGCGTAGTCGTGGGCTTTCAATGCTTGTTGCCATTCTCGGAGGGCTTTCTCTCGGTTTTCACGCCTCTTTTTATTTTCTCTATCTTTCAACTCTGGTGGTTGTCCGTCGAATACAAAGGCGAGGTCTATGTTGAAGTCACGCATTAAACGGGTGGAACGAAACATCAAGCCGGCAAGATGGGATGTGATGTTTCCTCTTGAATCCTTTAGCGGTGTTCCGTCTCTTGTTCGTATGATGGACAGAAATTGGTAGAGGTAGTTGTTGGCGTCTACAGCGAGGCTTTTGCCTCTTAAATCGCCTAGAGTGAGAGTCTGCTTGATTATTATCGGGGTTAGGTTGACGCCCAAGATTTTTTCCCATACCTTACGTGTATATGTATAGTTGGGTGTTAAGGTTTTTACGAAGGTTACCAGTATAGGCATTTGGAGCCCGGTAGTGTAGTGGACAAGCATAGAGGGCTTTGGACCCTCTGACGAGAGTTCGAATCTCTCCCGGGCTACCATCCGCTAGATACGAATTTATACCATTTTTGGGTTGACGTTTTGCAGCTCCTTCATTATGGCTTTCTTTAGGACACAGCGTAGCTCTTGGATTTCAATCTGCTCTCTTTCCCAAAAACTCTTCTGGATGAGAGGCGAAATAATAAACTCCTTTACCATCTTTGCTAAACCTTCCTTCGTTTAGTAATCCTAGCTTTCTGGGCTTAGTCCCCGTAGCGATGACTACAACTTTTGATCTATATTTATTATTGGTGGTATTTCTGTCAGATCTCGATTCACATTCAGGACAATCACACTCTTGACTGTGACACCAACGAATCTAAGATGACGCAACCAATTCCTGACCAATTCTATTGCCACTATACTCTCAGGAAAGGGTAATTTAGAATAGTTTTATTTGGATAAAGAGTAGCAAGGAGACCACCAATTCTGTCTGCCTCCAGAAGCAGAACCTTCAAGCGCCTGGAAGCACACATAATCGCTGTATTTAATCCTGCAGGACCACCACCAACTATAATAACATCGAAATCTTCTTCTTCAGACATTTCTCACTGCGTTCTTAGGTTATATACCCTGTATCTGGTAGGGTTTGAGATTTAAGGTGATTCACAGACATACACTGCGCTGAAAGTTATTCGTAGATCATAAGAATTGCTCGTGTGCAGTACAACTGGAAATCTCCCATTTATCAGTAAAAGCACTCTTTTTC
>CAYGBS010000023.1:12160-19318 GCA_964348215.1 uncultured Candidatus Bathyarchaeia archaeon | reverse complement strand
ACCTGAGAGGAGTTTGGTCGGCGTCAGCTAAGACCAAGTGAACATTCGCTGAATGTCTTGTAGAGAGCTCTATCTCTTTTAACATACTTTTGGATATGTCTAGGCCGACAATGTCTTTCGCTGTCTTTCCTATTCTGGCGATAAGCAGTCCGGTACCGCAGCCTAAGTCAAGAATCGAACTGTGTCTCTTAGAGTTTAAGAGTTCAACAGCGACTGTTATCTTGAGGTTCTGCTCTTCAGCGTAGCGCCTATTATATAGGTGAGCGGTGCGATTGTAATGGTTCATGTGTTGACGCTTCTGTCTCCGGTCTAGCATGCTAGATCAGAAGTTTTATGTAAAGTCGACTTTACTAAAGGTTATTGGCGAGGCCTGTGTCCAGTCAAAAGCGTACTATTGTTCTAAAACGTCCAGCAATTGATGGAAGGGCTGCTAGTTTGGTGAAAGAAGGCCTCGCCCAACGGAAAATTCTGCTATTGATCGGAAACTGCTGGGTTGACTATAAGGGTCGCGCCAGCAGCAAACTTGAGCCGGGCGAGCGTATCGTCATTGTAAAAGAAGATGGCTCTGTCCTAGTTCACCGGCCAAGCGGGTATGAGGCTGTTAATTGGCAGCCACCCGGATGCATTTTTCAATCTCGTGTCAATTCTGGGGTTTTGCAGATCACCGCTGTACGTCGTACTCCCCCGGAATCTTTGCGCATGTACTTCGATTCTATTTACTTGCTTATGGTAACAAAATTGAAAGATGTAGGCAAGTTCTCCCTTCATGCAACCGAAGAAGATATGCAAAAAGCGGTTTTGCTGAAACCTTCAATCGTAGAGGAAGGGTTCAAACCAATTAGTTTCGAGAAGAAGGTGGAGCCTGGCTTTGTGGATGTCTATGGAACGGACAAAGAGGGAAAACTAGTTGTTTTGGAGATTAAACGAAAAGCCGCTGGACGGAAGGCCGTTCTGCAGTTGTCCAAGTATGTGAAGGCTGTGCAAGGCACAGTTAACCGTGAGGTGAGGGGGGTGCTTGCAGCACCAGGCATGGCAAGGGGGACACAGAGGCTGTTGGCAACGCTGGGGTTGACCTTCAAACCTTTGGACCCGCGAAAATGTGCTGAGATTCTTCATAAGACGCAGACTCGCAAGCTTGCCGACTTTTTTGAGCCCTCGAAGTAGTCGCAAAGTCTTTATGTGCTCAGCCAAGAAATGCTTGCGGAGATTTGATGACAAGGTCAACCATAAGTGAAAGTGAGCATGAAAGACGAATAAAGCATGTTAGAGAAGAACTTGTCAGAAGAAAGCTTGACGCGCTTTATCTCACAAGCGGTGTCAGTTTTTTCTACTTGACAGGTTACTCCTATATTGCTACCGAACGTCCTGCTGCGCTAATTGTTCCGCTAGACGGGGAAATCACTTTCATGGGACCAATATTGGAAATTGATCACATCCCCTTAAAAACCCGTTTGATTGATAACGTCAAAACTTACCTTGATTATCCTGGAAAGAAGCATCCTATTGATCATTTCGCCCAATATCTGAAGGACATGGGCTTGGCGAGTAAATGCATAGGCATTGACAACATGGCCGGGGCGGCGGGGATTTGGGGATACCACGGTCCTTCGATTACTGAGAAGTTGCCGAAAGCTGAGTTCGTTCTCGCAAAGGATATTGTCCAGAACATGCGGTTGATAAAGTCTAAGGATGAAATCGCACTTGTTCGAGAGAGTGCAAAATGGGCGAACTTGGCACACTCGCTGTTGCAGGAGTATACAGCACCAGGTTTATGGGATTTCGACGTAGCTATGGCTGCCAGTCACGAAGCATCAGCAATCATGAAAAAGACTCTTGGACCAGATTATGAACCTCAACGTTGGGGGCGGTATCCCGCAAGCGCAGGCTTTCGTGGACAGGTTGGTGAAATGTCTGCTATTCCTCATTCTATTGCCACCAGGCGGACTATGAGAGACGGGGATATCCTTGTCACTGGAGCAAGTGCGGATGTTGGAGGTTACAGCTGTGAGCTAGAGCGTACCATGATTTTGGGGGAACCAACACCGAAACAGCAGAGATATTTTGAAACAATGTTAAGAGCCCAAGAAGCAGGTCTGGGAGCATTAAAGCCCGGCGCAAAATGTAGCAGTGTAGACAAGGCAACGGAAAAAGTTTTCAGGAAAGCTGGTTTCGCCGATCTTATTAGGCATCATACTGGTCATGGTTTAGGATTGGAAGGACATGAACCGCCTTGGTTAGACATCGGAAACGATGAAGTCTTAAGGCCTGGAATGATTGTGAGCTGTGAGCCCGGTCTCTACGAGATAGGTTTCGGCGGCTTTAGACACTCGGATACGGTTCTGATAACTGAAGACGGAGCGGAGACAATAACGCACTACCCAAGGGATTTGGAGTATCTGGCAATTCCGGTTTGACCTTTTTGCTTGAAGCTACTGAACTGTATCTGAAACCTGGAGACTGTGAACACTGAAAAAGAAGAAGGAACTACAAGAGAAAATTTCTGAGGCAACTCGTTTCAGAAGCAGGGCAATCATAGGTTTGTTTGTCGGCATAGTCTCTGTCACTCTTGGACAGTTGTTATTCCTCCCACCACTCTTTATAATAGGCTACACAGTCTTCATAATCTGCACTGGAGTAACTTTCTTCCTTACAGCGCTGAAATGGCAATACTCAAAGGCGTTAGCGTTGGAGATGAAGCAAAAAGCGAAACCTCCGCGCATAAGCAAGTGTCCAAGATGCGGCACGGAAATCAGGGAAAACACAGAATATTGCCATAAATGCGGAAAGAAGATTCAAACCAAAAAGCGCTAACCGGAAGATGCCCACTTAGCATATATGTTTAAATTTTCGATTCTCACCTTTTGATATGGTGGTATAATGTTTTGCTCCAATTGCGGCAAAGAACTTCCTAAGAAGGCGTATTTCTGTCCCCGATGCGGTGTGCGAACTAAAGAGGGTGTAGAGGCAGGCATTTCCACTCCGTGGGAGGATTTGAAGGAAGCCTTCACCAAAATGGGAGAAGAGATGGAGAAAGCTTTTACAATAGCCGGCAAGGAGATGGAAAAAGCCTTCAAGACGGCAAGAGGCAAAATTAAGGATGCAACCAGCAGAGAACCTGTTACGTGTCCCCACTGCGGAGAAAAGAATCTTGCCAGCGCTGAGTTCTGTTATGGGTGCGGCAAGAGGTTGAAACAGAAGACCGTTTAGGAATATTGAGTCAGCTTTCTCTGTGTCCTAGCGTTCGTGATCAATCGACTCCTATCTATCCACTGTTGCTTTGGAATTTTGAATCGGCTTGCAATCCTTTGCAGCGCTTGGTCCAGCTTGTTGAATTTCAATGGTCTTTGTCGCATCGCATTCCGCACATTTTCTCTCACCTGCCATACACCCACCGGCATGATATAGCCTGGGCGGGCTTCACGTAATACAACAACTGTTGCTTGGCGGCGTTCCTTTATCAATTGTTCGCACACAGCTAACCTGGCAGCGTAATAACATCCTCCAATGTCTGCGTAGGTGGTCCGTCCGTCATAGCCCTCCCAATCCCCATACATCACGATGCTCCTGCCCTTTGGGTTCCAAACGGTTCCAGGGTACCATGCTTCAATAGCTTCATAGCTCCAGGCGTCGGGAATCATCAGAACCTCAAACTGATTCTCAAGGTACGAAGACTCATAGAGCTGATATTCGTTAATCAACGGGTACGTTCTAACCTTGCTCATCAGCTGTTTGGATATTATGCTGTCAACCGCTGTAATACTCCATCGCGTTGGTACCATACGTCGCTGCTGTTCAACGCCGAAGGCGCCGATGCTGAAAGCTCTTTGAATCTTCGTCACCATGACACCTTTCTCAAACAACTGCATGACTGCTGGTTTAGCCTTCAAATCAGTGTCATAGTATGCCTTCTCGATATTGTGTTCCCAACGCCGTGAATTTACATGCAAAGCTCTGATCGGTGCGGATGGCCCGAAGGGTTGAACCTCATCATTCAAAACTAGAAAGCCACGTGGCCGCTTCTTCAAAGCCAGCTCTACCTCAGTGGCTACAGAAGCCAGAGCCAAATCCCGAGTCATATCCATGATCTTGCCTGCTTCTTCAAAGCGACGTACATGGACACGATGTTTACCTCGGATGAGCATGGAGCGGAAACCAACTATTTCGTCCAACGGCTTGCCGAACCAAAGCTCTGGCAGATCATAAAGACTGGTGTCTTCGTGGACTGGCGGAACCAAGGGACCTGCATAAACGTAAGGATAGCCTATCCGTCCTACGAACACGCTTGGCGGTGAAGCCCCATCAACGTCTAAGCCTTTAATCATGGGCATGGTGCGGATGAAGGAATTTACCCGAACCATAACTGGACATGGAGTTTTGCCACACAACATTCGAGAACCTTTGCAGGCTACACATAAGCTTCCACTGGTTTGTTTTATAGTCCACAGGTCTTTGTTGTCGTTGAATTCGTTGACAAGGCGTGGATTGTCGATAAGGTCAAGTATCCAAAGATTATCTTTGCTTCTTACAACCTGCTTTTTGGCCTTGCCAAATCTGCGTTTCACGTTGGACACTCAATTTAAAATGTGGAGAAGATGCTTAAAAGGAAAGTCGAAATCAACATGCCAATTCTGGCAACACGGCTAGGGGTAGCTTCTCCGCATTGTTCGTGGAAAAGGAATGGCGTCGATTATGTGATCCAAGTTAAGCATCCACATGAGCAAACGTTCCACGCCGAGTCCGAATCCTGCATGGGGCACGGTTCCATATTTCCGCATGTCGATATACCAGTCATAATCTTTTACTCGCAGACCTGACTCTTTGATCCTTCTGATTAACTCATCCTTGTCATCTTCTCGGGCGCCGCCGGTGGTCAACTCGCCGATTCTGGGTACAAGCATGTCCACTGACATGGCTAGGTCAGGTTGGTCTCGATATGTCTTGCAGTAGAATGCCTTTATTTCTCTTGGATAGTCATGGACAAAGAAGGGCCCCGCAAAATCTTTTGCCAATGCTTTCTCCTCTTCATACCCCATGTCCTCACCCCACTTTATGTCAAAACCCTTCTTTTGCAGTCTCTCAACTGCTTCTCTGTAGGTTATTCTTGGAAAGGGTGGTTTGATTTTCCGTAACTCTTTCGTGTCAACTCCGAGGTCTTCAAGTTCTTGCCTGCATCGTTCTGCTGTTTTTTGACAGATGTAACTGACAAGCTCTTCTTCAACCTGCATAACATCATCCATGTCCGCAAAAGCCCACTCTGGTTCCACATGCCAATATTCAGTAAGGTGGCGTATTGTCCGACTCTTCTCTGCTCTAAAGGACGGGGCACATGTGTAAACCTTCTCCAAAGAGTAAATGAGAATTTCTGAATAGAGTTGTGCACTCTGTGTCAGATACAGGTCTCTGTCAAAGTATTTTGCACTGAACAGCGTGGCACCGCCTTCGCAAGCACTTGTTATGAACATGGGAGGGGAGATTTCAATAAAGCCGTTCTCTCTGAGAAACTCGCGTGTAAGCCACAGAACTTCGCTTCTGACTCGCATGACAAGATTCATTTTTCTGCTTCGCAGCCACAGGTGCCTAACATCACGGAGAAATTCCTCGCTCAGATCTTTACCGATTGGAAAGGTTTCAGCCAGACCGATAATCGTCATCGTCTCACCAGAAATCTCGTATCCACCAGGAGCACGTTCGTCCTTTTTCACCGTTCCGCTGAGCTTCGCAGAGGATTCGATGGTTATCTTTTCTGCGTCTTTCCAAGCTTGCGTTCCTGTCTTTATAGTGGCTTGGATGATTCCAGTTGCGTCACGTATCAGCAGAAAAATGGTTTTTTTGCTTTCTCGTTTTCTGTAAACCCATCCACGAATGCTCACGTGTTCCCCTGCATGCTTCCCGGCAAGAATTTCTTGAATTGCTGCGAACGACATGGCTATCTCCTCACTCTTTTGCTGTTCTAACCTAAATATTTACAGTTCAAATAGTGGACTTTTAGTTGTTAGAGATCTCCACGAATGGTTACTATGTCCTTTTGGAAAGGAGATATTGTATCATTCGAGCTGCTACATTCTTTGCCAAAATGTCGAATCCTATTTTGTTTAGCATGTTTTCAAAGGTCTTCAAGTCGTATTTATATAGGTAGTCCCTGTTCTGATTTTCTTTGTCACCGGGATCTGGAATGTCAATGAAGCATTTTTTGCTTGGCTTGAGAACTCGTCTTATCTCGTTTAATGCCAGATCAGCATATTCGATGGGATAGTATTCTAACATGCCGATACACGATACCCAATCGAAGAAATCGTTTGGATAGGGAATTTTATCTGCTTCACAGACCCGTATCTCTTCAACATTACCTTCCAATTCTAGTTGTTCTATCTTACGCTTCAACTGAGCAAGCATTTTCGGGGACGCATCTAAGCCATAGCATTGAGCACCTTTTTTGGCCATTTCAATCAAGTAGATTCCTGTCCCGGTGGCAACATCTAATACAATCTCTCCATGCTTGACTTTGACAAGATTCCTGAATCCATCTATCTCCTCCGTGGACTCTGGGCTCTCCCACCATATTTTGTCGTAAACACCTGCACGATTGTCGTAGAATTTTCTTCGATATATTTTGATCTCTTCTATTTCTCTGTCTATCTCTTTCATCTTCATCCCTTGGAGATGCACGTTTAAGGTTCGAAGGTCATTTTGGTTCGCCTTTTTATCAATCTTACTCAGAGAGTGCCTGTGATGAATGCAAACATTCCAGTAAAGAACCAGAGCAGGTTTCGATTCTTGATTCTTCTTGCGTTCTCCTTCGAAGGGTTCAAGAGAAGTAAAATGGAGGCCAAAACTAGTCCCAAATCTGTTAAGACGACGAATGGGAGAAACCAAAAGGAGACAAATTGCCAAAGCAACGGCAGAGGGGTTAAGAAAACGGCAGAGAGATAGAATACTGCTGCCGCAATTGCCGCTTTCTGCTCGCCGTAGAGCACAGCAACAGTCTTTATGTTGTTCTTATTGTCACCTTGAACGTCCACGATTCCCTTTGTAATCTCACGACCTGTATTGGAAAGAAAAGCCATAGCTACGAAAATCCCTGTGGTTGGCACGATTCCCGTTCCAACTGCGAAACCTCCGTAAATGAAGGGCACAGCAATGCAGGTGCTCACCAGCAGG
>CAYGBS010000023.1:307-12150 GCA_964348215.1 uncultured Candidatus Bathyarchaeia archaeon | reverse complement strand
TCCAGGTAGACCCGTTTTCTTCCCCTTTGTCACATATAGAATAACAATAACCCATGAGGCGAAGGCTATAACTAGACATTGCCAGTTTGGAACTGGATCGGTCAACAGGGCTGCTGCAAGACCGATGAGTGTCAAAATGAAGGCGGAAACTAGTGCTTCACTTGGAGTTACCGCTCCAGTTGGAATTGGTCGTTCAGGCTCATTCACGGCATCGATTTCCCTATCATGATAGTCATTTATTGCCATGGCTGCCCCGGTCAACAGAAAGCCCGTTGAGAAGCCAAGCAGCAAGCTTTGGAGCTGTTGTACAAGCAATTCTTTTTGTGCCAGAGCAGCGCCAACGATTACTGCAAAGCCCACCATCACGCAGTTAACTGGTCTGATCAACTTAATGAAAGCGCCTGCTCTGGTCATGATGCCCACGGTGTTCATCTTCTGGGTTTAATTAGAAATGGTGCGATAGAGGTAATTATATTTGTCACCATAATGATGTTTGTCGCTATTGTGGGATAAAGATAAGCGTAAGATACAGTTGGACTTAACTCTCTGTATAAAAGAATGCTAAGAGTGGCGTTTGCTAATCCGATTCCACACATGGAGGTCATGAAACGACGGTACTGAAACATGTCGCTTCTCCATGTTGCAATTGTCGCCGCGGCGTGGCGGAAGACCAAGTTTACTGAAACAAGTAGTATGGCTATTAGAATACCCAGCCATAAAGGGAATTCGCCTCCGCC
The DNA here is from genome assembly GCA_964348215.1 of uncultured Candidatus Bathyarchaeia archaeon. Classification (GTDB taxonomy): domain Archaea; phylum Thermoproteota; class Bathyarchaeia; order Bathyarchaeales; family SOJC01; genus CAYGBS01. The sequence continues at coordinate 11,413 of CAYGBS010000023.1, read as the reverse complement.
GACTCCGTAAATGAGCCCGAGAAAGACAAAGAAGAAGGCCCGTATGAGAAATGTGAGTTCTCCTTGACTACGTTTCACAAAGTTTTTGATCTCCTTTAAATAACCCAGATCTAATCTAACTCTCAATGTCCTGAAAATCTCTGCATCGTTGCCTAACATGAGGCCGAAAAGGAGAGCGGCTAAGGGGCCGCTTCCGCCGAATGTTTCAGAAGCGGCATAACAACCTATAAGCACACCTAACGTAAGCATGTACGTGTACTCCTCCTTCCTTATCAAATAGAGAATTCTAATCCATATGATGCCCACAACTGCACCTAAAACCGCGCCTATAGCGAATTTTCCTATGATTGTGACAATAGTCTGCTGAATATCAACAAGGCCACTCAAGTAGGTCTGCAAAATGGCTAACACCAAAACAATGTTTAATACATCAGTTATCGTTGACTCCAACGACAAAGTGATCTCAACCTCCTTATCGATATCCAGTTTCGAGACCAAGGGTATAATGACCACGGAGCTTGTTCCAGCAGTCATAGGCCCCAACATTAACGCTTCAAGAAACTGAAAACCCAGCAGGAAATGAGCAAAAAGCGTGACAAATGCCGCCGCGGAAGTGATATACAATATTGCAAGGATGGCGGCTCTAAAGCTTTGGGAAATAACTTTGTAGATGTCCATGTTGAGTCCGCCTTCAAAGAGTATCATCATTAAGGTGAGAGTGGTCAGAAAGGGAGTGACAGGATCAACATCCGCTGTTGAAAACAGCATCAAGACAGGCCCTAGAATTATGCCGATCAAGATCAAGAACAAACTGCTTGGAAACCCAGTTTTTTTGAAGAACAAGTTCGCTAGAAATCCGACAGCAATAATCGCGCCCACTATTGAGAAGACTGCTATAGCATCAGCCATGATTGTTCTCCTTCAGAGCTACGATGCGGCAGATTCTATGCGGTTGCTGTTTTTAACTATTTAGTCTCTATGGAACTTGCATCATTCAACGTGAACTCTGTAAAGGTCAATGTCTTCTCTCATCATTTTTGTTAGCTCTAAGAATTCCCGTGCGGAACGTTTCGTGTCTTTGGACTGTGTTATATATCGCCCAACGACCAAAATGTCGGCACCCTTTTCTAACGCTTCTTTTGCAGTTTCGGGAACTATGCCACCTGCAACAGCTATTAGAAACCTCTTTTCTGGAAACGCTTGCTTTAGCCCTTCTATGCGTTCTAATCCTAGGGTTCTTCCAGTTTCCATGTCGATGCCGCGGTGAAGGATGATTATGTTGGGTAGTTCTTTCAATGTTTTTAGCTTCTTGACAGGGTTTTCAACATTCATCATGTCTACTACTGCATAGATTCCCAGTTTTTTAGCTTCGTAGATGAAGCCGTCTAAGGTTTCTTTTGAGGCTACTCCAGCTGCTACAACAGCGTCGGCAGTCTCTTCAAATGCCAAATCTACTTCCACTTTCCCGACATCCAAAGTCTTCAAGTCTGCTATTGTGAATACATCTCGGGCAACCTCTCTCAAGTCTCGAATTACCTTCACGCCGTACTTCTTTAAGAGTGGTGTTCCAACTTCTAGAATTATTCTGTCGCTTTCAGGAAGTTCCTGTATTATGGTTTTGGTCTTGCCGAGGCTTGGAATGTCCAAGGCGATTTGAAGGTATGGCGGTCGCCACAATCTTGGGACTTTGAAGCCCATTATAGGGTGCTTCGCCCGGTCCTTGTCGTATATGATCTTGGCAAGTGATGGATATTTGGCCAACGCTCTCTTCAGCGCCAATCTAGTAGCGCCATAGTTGAAATGGTAGATTTTCCTGTAGTCCTTCGCGTCGGGATGGATAAATGCGCTGCACACGATTACCCAATCTTCTATTTTGTCTTTTGGAACGACCCCGTCCTCAACCGAGTCTGCTACGGCCTTAGCCACGGCGGCTTGGGCTGGACCGAATATTCGGCCTGCCTGCTCAAGGTTCTTAACTGTTACTTTTGGGATGAGAAGGGTGTGGGGTTTCGGGGGAAGATTCGGCCTTATCACTGCAAGGAGAGGCGTGTGCCCTGCCGATAAATTTGACATGCCTGATGCAAAGGCTTCTCCAACTGGACCATCTTTGTCTCCGATTAACAGGTCGATGTGGGCAACCTCGTTTCCTTCGCCTACGAGGGCTTCTCCAATGAGGTAAACAGGCTTTTCGGCTTTTGCACTTTTCATGGCCATCACCGTTTTCTTATATACTTGACTGAACTTAACGTCAAACTCTTTCATCCACTGGTACAGAGTGTCTCTGTGAATATTTAGTTGCCTTGCGGTGCCAGCGATTGTCGGTCTTTTCCTAGTTTGGATTTGCTTAACAATGGCTTTGTTTAACTGTCGGATTAGCTTCTCCTTTGTTTCTGGTTTCTTGCTAGCACCCGACATATCAACACTCACAAGAGGTTCTAGTGCTATGCTGTATTTAAGATTGTCGGATAAACATTGCAGAAGAGAGCAAAGTGCGGTGAGAAATCCGACATTTCTAGTGGAAGAAGCAGCTACTCTGTTCTGTTATCCGACATTTCGGAAGATTCTTAGGAAGGATTTCTTGAACTCTTCAGAGTTTTCTCCTCTATAACCGACAAACACTACCTCCTTCAGTGTCGTAGGGCCTTCTAGGTGTTTCTTTAATTCTTGCATCATGATGTTCGCTGCGGTTTCCATGGATAAGCCCCCGACACCTGTACCTAGCCCTGGAAAGGCTAAGCTGCTGATTTTCAGGTTTTGAGCGCATTCCAGCGCACCTCGCATTGACAGTTGAACATTCTTCTCGTTGATACGCATTGCAGGTCTGGTCATGGTAGGTGTGTGGATGACGAATTTTGATGGAAGCTGTCCGGCTTTTGTAGCTAGGGCATCTCCCACCTTAACTGGCGCTTTCCTCAGCGCCTCTGCTTCAATTTCTGCTCCACCTGCCCGTTTTATTGCTCCGGCTACACCTCCTCCCATAAACATTTGACTATTGGCGGGGTTTATGATTGCGTCAGCTTTCAGTTTTGTGATGTCGCCAGTGACCACCCTTATTTTAACACCCTTGTAGATATGTTTAAATCTTGACATGGCTTGTCCCTGAGTTTTTGGCTGCAGTTGAATAAAACGTTATTCTTTTAGTAAACCTTGCATAATAGGGTCAGTGGGTAGAACATTTTGCCTGTCTCAGTGACGAAAGCTGATGGAGCAAAACAGTTGTTTGATAAAGAGAAAGTCGTGAGAACTTGTCTGAGAATGGGTGCTACTCGCAAGGTAGCTGAGGTTGTCGCGGAAAGAATTGAGGCGAAGGTGTATGAAGGGATAGAGACAAGTAGAATTCTTCAGATGATCTTTAAAGAGCTAAGGAAATTCAAACCAGCTGTGAAGCATCATACTGACTTGCGAAGGGCTCTAAGTTTGATGAAGTCGAAGCCCGACTTTGAGCAGTTTATTCGAATTGTGCTCGACGAACATGGTTACGAAGTTACTCCAAACCAGATAATAAGAGGAAAATGTGTAGAACACGAAGTTGATGCTTTGGCAAGAAAAGACGGTGAAACGTATTTTGTGGAGGTGAAGCATCATTTCAATTATCACACTCCCACAGGCTTGGATGTAAGTCGCATTGCGAGGGCGGTCCTTGAGGATTTCACAGAGGGATTCAAGCTTGGATTGAACAGCGTAAGAATAGATAAGGCAATGATTGTTTGCAACACGAAGTTTTCAGGTCATGCAAAACGTTACGCAGAGTGTAGAGGGATTCAGCACATAGGGTGGAACTCTCCTTTAAACAATGGCTTGCAAACTTTGATTGGAGAAAGGAAGCTGTACCCCATAACTTACCTTAAAGGCCTTAAGACTACGACAATAGAGAAATTAGCGTCTGCTGGAGTAATTCTACTAAGACAGTTGCTGGAGGAAAACCCGAGAAAACTCAGAAGAATAGTGGGAATTCCTGAGAAGAATCTCAGGGCTATTATTGAGAACGCAAGAGTATTAGTCGCATAAGGTCTCTGGAGAATAATTTTATTTGAATCCATAGATTATATTGGAGAGAATGAGTCATGGAAGAGTTGAGTTGGCAACCTCCAAGCTGGATGTATAGAGGAAAACGGCCACCGAATGATGATGCATACTTTGAGAACATGACACGCATCATCTTTCAAGCAGGCTTAAACTGGAAGATGATTACTGGGAAATGGGTTAATTTCAAGAAAGCATTCGCAAATTTCTCAGTTGGCAAAGTTGCAAAGTTCGATGACAGCGATGTAGCTCGACTTATGGCGGACAAGGGCATAGTGCGAAATAGACGCAAGATTGAAGCTACCCTAAATGATGCAAGGGAGTTTCAGAAAATCAAGAAAGAGTCAGGGTCATTTCAGTCATACCTTGACAGCCTTGACAGGTCACAAGACTACGCCACGGTGATTAAAGAGCTTTGCAGGAGATTTCAACATATGGGACCTTCTTCAGCCCGGCTCTTTCTGTACAGTGTCGGAGAGAACGTGAGGCACCCTGAAGAATAATCGTTGTCTACTGCACTGCGATGGATAAATAGCGGCGTACTACCGGTTAAGCAGAGGTGGTATACTGGATGTCGAAAGAGGAGTTGATGGAAGGAATTGCTGCAGAAGTCGCGGTGTGCCGTAGGTGCCGGTTGTGGAGAAAACGTAAGCATGCAGTTCCGGGTAATGGAGATGTTGACACAGAAATAATGCTTATCGGCGAAGCACCTGGAAGACACGAGGACGTGAAGGGTTTACCTTTTGTGGGAGCAGCAGGCAATCTTCTCGACGCATTGTTGAATAGAATTGGGCTTTCTCGAAAGGATGTTTATGTAACAAACATTGTTAAATGCAGACCGCCAAGTAACCGTGACCCAAGACCAGATGAGATTGCCACCTGTACCGCGTTGTATTTGAATCGTCAGGTTCAAGTGATTCGACCTACGTTTCTGGTGATGCTAGGTAGGCACTCGTCGGCCCATATTCTTTCTAAGGTGGGAATTGAGGTGAAGGGTATAACACGGGTCCACGGCAAAGTGTATGAGATTAGTCCTTTTGGCTTTCCAGCTTTCGCTGTTCCCATGTTTCATCCTGCCGCGGCTCTCTACAAAGTGAAGTATAAGAGTATGCTGGAGAGTGACTTTGAGGTTCTAAGGTCTGAACTCAAGAAACATGCCTATTAGAAAAAAGAATTCCTTTCAGCTTCATGCCCTGCAAAATCTCATCAGCATCTTGACAGAAATTGGAAGACGGCAGTTTTTTCAGTAGTTAGGGGGATGCTATGCCCGGAACTTTCGGAAAAGGCACTGCTTCCCAGATCGTTCTTAGCCCGCAGACCCATCGGGTTAGACGTTCCACGCCGATTCCGAAGCCTGCGGAGGGTGGGATGCCATCTTTTAACATGTCCAAATACCAACTATAAGAGGCCGGTTCTTCCCCTGTCAATTTCATCCGCTTAGCAACTCCCTCGAAGGTGTGTTCTCTTTCGCCTCCAGAAACCGCTTCGCCAAAGCCGTTTGGATAAAGCAGGTCAAAGTCTCTCAGAATTCCGGGCCTTTGTGGATCTTCTCTGTCGTAGAAGCCTCTAGCTGCTATGGGATAGTCTATTATGAAGAAAGGCTCCTGAAACATTTCGGAAAGAGCCTTCTCCTCTTCCCATGGAACTTCTTTTCCATATTCCATTTCAAACCCTTTTGCCTGAAGCATGTCGATTGCTTCTCCATAGGTCAGTTTTCGGAAGGGCAGAGTTGGTACTCTTAACTTTCTTTCAAATATTCCCATTTGTTCGGAACACTCTTGTGAAATCCGTCTGCAAACGTGTTGAACCAGCCTTTCAGCAACTTCCATAACATCGTAATAAGTTGCATTAGCTTGCTCCAGATCTATTTGACGAAACTCTGCAAGATGCCTCGCCGTAGCCAAGGAGGCAGAATGTTCTAAACGGATGTTTGGAGAAACTGCGTAAATCCTTTCCAAGCTGCTGACCGCCATTTGCTTGTAGAGAATCATGCTACTCATGACTTTGAACGGTACTCCATAATAGTCCACAGAAACTTGGCTGGCACCTCTTATTCCAGGGTCGGTGACAGGGCCTATGATGGGAGCTAGAATTTCAACGAAGCCGTTGCCTCTGAGGAAATCTCTTATAGCTGTAAGGATTTCGCCTTGGACTCTCAACATACTTTTCATTTGTGGTGTTCTTAAAATTCGATAGCGTTGTCTCAAAGAGAAAAGGAGTTCAGGATCGGTTTTTGCAGAGCCTCACATATTTCACCTGTTAACAAGCATGGTGGTGACCCATATAAATGTTCTTCGAGAAAACTTGAAAGAAGTTCAAGAAAAGTTAAGCTTAAATCCTTATCCTTCGTAATAATTTCAACATGCAATCGAAATTAGATGAACGAGATACAGCAATATTGAAGCTCTTGCAGGAAAACTGCAAGTTCTCTAGCAGAGAAATCGCCAGCAAAGTGGACTCTCCTATAACGACGGTGTTTACGAAGATTAAGCGTATGGAAAAGCTAGGGTTCATCAAAGGATACAAGGCTGTTCTGAACGCAAGAGCGTTGGGTCAAGGTACCACGGCCTTCATTCTGGCTTCTATTACTTATCAAGACCTTGAAACAGATGCGCCTCTTTCCCAGCGCGATGTGGCAAGACAGATCTCTCGATTCCGAGAAGTGCAGGAGGTTCACATCATTAGCGGCAACTGGGATATTCTTATGAAGGTCAAGGTTAAAGACGTAGATGCTGTGGGAGAGTTTGTAATCGATAAGCTTAGGCTAGTGAAGGGAATAGAGAAAACCTTGACCTGTATGGTCTTCGGCACAGTTAAGGAATCCAGTGAGATCGCCTTGGAAGATCTTTAGCCGGGAGAAAGACGCGGAAGCATTCTTATGAGTCTAGCAGAGCTGTGTTGATGAATAGGCTAAAGCATCTTAGGTATTTTGGTCAAGGCTTCTTTATTGTATCCGCCGAAGACGTTAGCGGCGTGTCTAAGAAAGCCGATTTCCTCAGCTTCTAGGCCCATCAATTTAGCTGCAGCAGCATCAGCTTCTACCGAATTCTTGCTCCCGGCAAAAACGCCTAACTCCTTTATTTCGTTAATCCAGTAACATGGCGAGAAAAGGCTGCGATAGATTTTGTTGATGTCCACGATGCTTTGAGACAGGCGTCTATCATTTTTTCCATGCCATTTTCCATACCGTGCTGGGTCAGGGATTAAGCCAAACAGGTTTTTGGTTGAAAGGGATATTCGTTCACGGGTTCGACGGCTGTTGTTCAGACTGATGAGGGTGCTGCCTTTAAGCTCATAGACTCTTGTCGGCACAAAATCGTACATTTCTTGGCTAACCAGCACCCCATACTTGCTGTCGACGAGATCCCTAACCTCATCCGAATCAATGGTTCTCAATGACCATGCTTCTTCAGTTATGTTTATGTATTCCACATCATGCTTCGCCAAGATTTTGTCGATGCCGCTGAATTCAAGAAACCATTCATCCTGCTTTTTTATCCACTGCCACTTCGCTTTAGCATTGCTTGGAGTAATAACCTCCTGTGGTTCCCGACCAATGTTCAGCTTGTTACGCCAGGCTGTGTATCCTTCAATGATCTTTATTCTGCCTTTCAAGGCGGAAAAGAGCCAATCAAGCGTCTCAGCCGAGGTAAAAGTATTAGCATTGCTCCAGTTTGGTTTAACCACGAAAACTACACCTCGGACCTCCAGCTTCTCTAAGAAATGATGCAGGTCCTTTGCATTAGAAACTTGGCTGACGACGACCATGGAGCGACATCTCTACGGAAATACAGATAGAGAAGAGTTAATTATTAAATAATGCTTTGCTTCGCCGCGTCGATAGAGGAAACCACATTGAAGTGGAGTTTGAACTTTACATGAATGCTTGTTTAGGCGTCGAACATCCTCATAATAGTGGTTAAATATCTCTTCTTGCATAAAGAAAATTGGAGAACTTCATAAAGCGGCTGGATGAAACGCAGAATGGAACTTCGCAAAGATCAGTTCAAAAAGATGTTCCCAAACTTGGCGAAGGAGATGAATGCAAAGAACCAGAAAGTCTCAATTAACTCTGTGCGTTCGGATACAAAAACCGCTGAGAAGACGGCAAAAGCTCGGAAAACGCTTTCAAACTATGACCCTGACATAATTGACTTTCTCCGCCGATGTGACACGAGACAGCAAGCAGAAGAGATAATCACCTACATGGAGAATCGAGGTGAAATAAATCCCAGTTATGCTCGGAAGCTACGCCAACAGCTTCGAAAAGAAGGCGTGCGAAGCTTTGGCCCTAAAAAGGAGGAAGGGTACTACTTCAACGTAAGTGGGCGATAGTCCTCCTCAAAAATAGATGAGATCAATGCGAAAAGCTAATTTTCCTCAGAAAACCATGACAAAGAATCATAATAGGCAGTGGCGAGTCCAAGGTCAGAACGTCATTACTGAAACATATATCCAGTTGAGCATCTAATCTGCTCCGCTGTGATGTGCCGAAAAAAGGTAGAAACTGTTGGAAGGTGCAGGAGCTATTTCTTCTTTTTCTTTTCTTCTCCTTTGACGCCCTTCATTATGCCTTTGCCGATGCCCTTTGTTATACCCCAGCCCTTCTTGACTCCTTTGCCGACTGCTTCGCCAGTCTTCTCGGCTATATCCTCAGCTTTACCCTTCTTTTTCTTTCCCAACGTACCACCTCACCATCTATATTCAGAGCTGAAACGATAAAACTCGATCGGTCTGAATAGTTAAGAAGATATGCAGCATTGATAGTCACATATGTGCTACTTGGGGCTTCCCTTGCTTTCGTATTTGCGACTCAACTACAACAGTTTTTGCATGGTACCAAAAGGAAAGTAAATAAGGATAATCCGCAATACTTACGGAAGAATGTTCCAGGGGCATCTAACTTGAAAAAGTCAACGCTGATTCTGCTAACAATTATCCTCCCCATTGCCGCGATTTCTTATCTAGCTCCGCGCGGCACATATGCTGCTTCATCATCATATATTCAAGTCGACAGGGTAGACCATGTTGTAGCACCCATCTATGGTGGACTTCTCATAATTAACGATACGATACAGATATCGCCCACAACTGAAAACGTCACAGTAGAGAGTTTTTCAGTAGGGTTTCCACTCGGGTACAGACCCAATCTGCGTTTCTCCACAGCTTATGATGCTGACACCTCTGAACAGCTGGAGGTAGTTCTAGACACTGGTGTAGAAGCCATAGGGTATTACGGTGTAACAGTAGTTTTCCCTGAAGAAGTACGCGACCTGCTTTACAGTGGACAATCCTACACCTTCACCGTGATCTTCGGGCTTTCAGACCTCGTTGACTCGCATGCAGCTCAAGTGTTTATGATTGGTTTTCCAGTTTATCCAAGCCTTGCTGAAGAAGCCTCAATATGCAATGTTACTGTCATCCTGCCTAAGAACTCAAACTACACAGGCAGCGACTTTCCCTTCAACTCTACTGTTAAGGATGAGCAGGTACATTTGAGTTACATAAGAAATAATCTTCCGAGACTTACACGAATCTCTGCGGAAGTCAGCTTTCTCTCTGAAGCCACGTTTGCTTATTTCGCAGTGAATGAGTTGACCCGAACAATAACGATAGATGCGCAGCGGCATATCTCCATCGCAGAACAGTTCTTGTTGGAAAGCAGAACAGCCTTCACAGTTAGCAAGATACGGCTAGAGCTTCCCCAGGACGTTGGCAACGTTTCTGCTTTCGACGAACAAGGCAGAAAGATAACCACAGACACTGTTCAAAACGAAACCAGTGTTTATGAGCTTTCTCTCGCCCTGCCCGAAAATCAGTCAAGAAGCTTCAGACTTGTCTACAATCTTGATGGGGAAGGTCATATTATTCAGCGAGAGGCGGAGAGCTACCAAGTGAACATTAGTCTTTCTGAACACATGCGCATAATGCCTCAAACGTTGATATTAAGGATTGTTTTCCCTGAGGGAGCCACAGTTGAGTCTTTTCCGCAACAGGTATTCAACGTTCATAGGGATGTCTTTCAAGATACACTGTCTGTTTCCTTCTCGAATGTTACTTGGCTTCAAGATGAAAAGTGGAGTTTTACCTACAGCTATACAGTTTTTTGGGCATCTTTCCGGCCGACCCTTTGGGCAACTGCCCTAGTCATAATCGGCTCTATCATCGCCTTTGCTTGGCGAAGACCAAAGGCTCCAGCGCCTGTTTCAATCGTGTTGGTTCCTCGCAAAACGTTGACCGAGTTTGTGGAAACTTATGAAGAGAAGAAGGAGATCCTTTCTGGACTGGAGCAGATAAAGGAGAAGGTGCAGAAGGGGAAGATTTCTAGGCGTCGGTATAAGGTGAGAAAGAGAACATTGGAGAACAAACTTTCTTCGCTCTCCAAGAGGTTAACCGATATGCGTCAGAAGGTTATGAGCGGCGGAGCAAGGTATGCAGATGCCATGAGGCAGCTTGAGGTTACGGAGATTGAGCTTGATAATATTGAGGCTGATATTCGGCGAATTGAAGTTAGGTTCAAGCGTGGGGACATCTCTGCTCAAACCTATCGAAGGCTCCTCGAGAATGATCTGCGAAGACGGGAGAAAGCAAGGTCAACTATTGACGGAGTTCTCTTAAGGCTTACAGAGTAGCCATGCAAACGTTGATGTTTCCCAAACATTTTTATTCTTCAGTTTCTTTTCATTCAGTTTCTAAAATTGAGAGGTAACTGCTCATGGTTGAAGTAAAAGTGGATTTAGAAAAGTGCGACGGAGACGGCGTGTGCGTTGATACTTGCCCTGTGGAAGTTTTCGAAATCAAGGATGGTAAGTCTGTGGTGATTGACGAGGATGCATGTCTCGTCTGCAGAGCCTGCGAGGTTCAATGTCCGACAGGTGCAATAGAGATCATAGAATAACTGTTAAGACTTTAGATCCCAAAAAGCTGACTGCACTTCCTTCACTTCTTTTATGGTTTTTTCCGCTTGTTTTTCAGCTCTCAGACTTGTTTTGATGCTCTCAGCTTTCACCGGATATGAGAAGCCAGCCATCTTCGAGATGGTCGATACGACGAGTTTTCCAAGCTTTCCAAGTTTGTAGCCAC
>CAYGBS010000023.1:0-215 GCA_964348215.1 uncultured Candidatus Bathyarchaeia archaeon | reverse complement strand
TGGCTTTTAGGTATGTCTTGTCGCCGATTCTGAAGGGAAAGGGGATGTTAACAGTGTATCCTAGTCCTTTGTCTTCTCCTGCTTCGTCTATGAAACCTGTTCCAGGGAATCCGCGGGGATCTTCGTGGAGGCTTATGTAGAGAACCTTGTCAGTATCGTAGAAGATTTCCTGCGTTCCGTTCCCGTGATGGGCGTCTATGTCTAGAATCAGAACT
>CAYGBS010000022.1:0-19486 GCA_964348215.1 uncultured Candidatus Bathyarchaeia archaeon | reverse complement strand
TTTGACGCCATAATAGCCACGCCGGTAAGCCTAGAAGAGGTCATAGCTGGCGAACTCTTGTGGGGTGCAACAAAAAGCTTGATCAACTCTTCTATAGTTTTAGGCGTCGTAGCCGCCTTTGGCTTAGCTCCTAGCCCACTGTTTTTGTTAATTCCACCTCTCTCTTTTCTTGTGGGGCTATTGTTTTCAGCCATTGCCATGTGCTTCACGGCCATCTCGCCAAACATAGACTCCTTCAACTATCCAACTTTTCTTTTCATAACACCTATGTTTCTTCTCAGCGGAACGTTCTTTCCGATGACCTCCTTGCCTGATTCTTTGCAAGTTTTTGCACAATTGGCTCTGCCCTTAACTCATGCAGTAAAGCTATCTAGAGCACTTGCCTCAGGTAGAATTGAATTCACGTTGTTTCTTAGCCTCGTTTGGTTGCTTGCAGTGACTGGCGTGTTCTTTGTTCTTTCCATAAATCTAATGAGAGAAAGACTCATCAAGTAAAGGAGCTGAGGAGATTCGAAAACAGTGGAAATTCGAGTTTTGACGATTGACGAGTACGATGACATAGTTAAACTTTGGAAGCGAGCAGACTTGGGTTTTAAGCCTAAAGGCAGAGAGAGCAGTCGGATGATGGAGAAGCAGATGGAAACCTTTCCAGAGCTTTTCGTAGGTGTCTTTCACCATGGAAAACTTGTAGGAGTTGCAATCGGGAGCTATGACGGAAGAATGAAGGGATGGATAAACCGCCTAGCAGTAGACCCTGAATATAGACGGAGAGGAGCTGGTCAACAGCTCATCACGGCCTTGGAGAGTGCATTAGAAAAACGTGGGGCCGCAATCTTTGGTGCATTGATTGAAATGCCAAACGAAGAATCGCTTCGCTTGTTTCAAAAAATGGGGTACGCTGCTCATCAAGATATCCTTTACGTTACTAAACGGAAGAGTGAAGATGTTTGAAAGATAGATTTGTAATATTGCTGTTGGGTTCATAACTCTTTTTTGAGTTATGCTTGCAGTAGAGGCTTAGGGTATGGCGTTGCGTGCCGAACAAACATTGGCTTTAACTGCTCTGATACTGGGAATAGTTGGTGGAGTTCTTCTAATCAGCGGAGGCGTTCGAATTGCATTGGAATTATTCGAAGGAAACGTAAACTTCAAGCCTAAAACACTGTTAACTACCAGTATAGGAATCGCAGCAATTGCTGCTAGTGTAGTAATCTGGACAGGACGATATGTTGCAGGCGGTTCAGTCAACATCATTCTAGGAGTGTTCCTGGTCTTCTACGGAGAAACCCAGCAGGGACTCATAATCCTGATAAGTGGGATTTTAGGCATCGTTGCACCAAAAATAACTGATTGAATTCCCCTTATTCAGTGCTAGCGCAGAATATTCCCAGCCCCTGGCCCGGCAACGATTTCTCCTTCATCCATAACCAGCAATCCGTTCACGAAGGTTTTTACCGGCATGCCCTTTACCCGCCACCCATCAAAGGGAGAATATTTCGCCTTCGAATAAAACTCGTTTGCATCTATCTTTCCCTGTCGGTGCATGTCAACAACTGTGATGTTGGCGTTGTAGCCTTCTTTCAAGAGGCCGTTTCCTCGGAGTTTGAATATTTTGGCTGGTCCCTGGGATGTCAGCCTCACCAAATCCTGTAGAGTGATCTGCCCTTGATTTACCTTCGTCAGAAGTAGGGGTAATAATGTTTCAAGCCCCGGGATACCTGGTTTCACCTCCCAGATGGAGTCTGCTTTCTTCTCGGTTATCAGGTGAGGTGCGTGGTCGGATGCTATGATGTCAATATGAGCTTTTTTCACTCTGTTCCAGAGCTCTTCTACGACCTTTTTGTTTCTAACTGGAGGGTCTGTTAGAAGTATTGTTCCTTGTTTGTTCAAGTCTTCAGAGATGAACAATAGATGGTGTGGCGTTGCTTCGCAGCTGACTTTCAGACCGCCTTTTCTTGCGTCATGAATAAATGTGACCGCCTTTTGAGAGCTTATGTGACAGAAATGAATTTGCACATCAGAATTTCCGGCAATTTCAAGGATTCTTTCAACCGCTTTAGTTTCTATTTCAGGGGTATGTGCTCTGAGATATGCGCTGATATCGTAGTGTCCAAGTTTCTGTTCTGCTTCAGCAGAAGCCTCAACTGCCTTTCTGTCTTCGGCGTGTACTGCTACGGGGACTCCGAATTCACCCACTTTGTTGAAGGCGCGGAGTAGCGCTTCGTCATCATCGACTTCTAATCCACCTATCTGCGCTGTAAGGTACAGTTTGAAACCCCTAGCGCCCTCTTTTACCACTCTGCCAATTTCATCTAAACGTCTGGGAAATGCAGAAAAAAACCCCACATTTGCCACTATGCTACGCTCAGCCACTCGCATTCGTTCCCTAAGAGAGGTAGAATCCATGGTCACTGGTTCATTGTTAGGCATGTCAAGAACAGACGTGATGCCTCCTGCAACAGCCGCCGATGTTCCGCTAAAGAAGCTTTCCTCGTAAGCCTGCAATTGATCGCGAAGATGAACATGCACATCAATCAAGCCTGGAAGCGCCAAACATCCTTTTAGGTCAATCCTGTTTGACGCTGAAGGCAGATTCGACTCCTTTGCAACTTTGACGATTTTGTCACCTTCAATCGCAATGCCACCTTCTACGATTCCGCTCTCTGAGTAGATCCTTGCGTTGTGGAGGATGGTAGCAGCTTTCAAAGATTTTGTTTCTCCTGCCTCTCCAGTTCCATTGAGTACCTCGTTTCACAGCGGTTAAATACACACACTTGTCTGATTTCTTTTTTGGCTTGTGGTCCACTGGTAGATCTTAGTGAATGTAAAGTCTAATTGTTTCCATCCGCCTCTCAGAAGTGCGGAGCCGTAGGCTTCTATCTTAGGTGTCTCTCTGATGGGTTTCCGAAGAGTTTATTTTCAATTAATAGTAAACTCGATTGGGTTGCTGAATTAGTATGGCTGAATGCTCTGTAGACAAGATTCGAGTTTCATCAGGCTCAGCCATAGTCTTAGGGTTGATCAAAGGCTTTTTAGATGCCAAACCAACAACCGCATACCTCCTGACGTACGTCGCCGGCAAATGCATGGCAAATTGTGGCTTCTGCTCTCAAGCCAAGAGCAGCAAGAGCCGTGCCGACATGCTTTCCAGAGTGGCTTGGCCAGTTTTCCAAACAAGAGATGTGGTGCCCAAGCTGGCAACAGCAGTGCGAAGAGGAAAAATAAAGCGGGTTTGCATTCAAGCACTTAATTATCCGACAGTCCTAGAGGACCTTCTATTCCTAGTTAAGGAAATTACATCGCAAGACATAGAAGTTCCCATATCTGTCTCCTGCCAGCCCCTGAACAAAGAGAAAATGCAGAATCTAGCAGAAGTCGGAGTTGAAAGAATAGGGATTTCACTTGATGCGGCTACAAAGGGTCTTTTTGACAGGGTTAAAGGCTGTTCCGCTGACGGACCTTATGATTGGGACAGGCAACGTGCTGCGTTGCTGGAAGCAGTGGAGGTGTTTGGAAAAGGGATGGTTAGTACCCATCTTATCGTGGGTTTAGGTGAGACAGAAGAGGAAATGGCAAAAGTTATTCAATGGTGCGTGAACAACAATATCTATCCCGCACTTTTTTCCTTCACACCTATACCTGGAACAACATTGGAGCATAATCAACCGCCAACCATAAACCATTACAGAAGGATTCAGCTTACACGTTACCTGATGTTGCATGGGAAAACGAACCAGGAAAAACTGAGATTTAGTGAAGAAGGGCGGATTCTTGACTTTGGGGCTTCAGAGAAGCAGTTAAAAGAAGCCGTTCAACGCGGATCTCCATTCTTAACTTCAGGATGCAACAACTGTAACCGTCCGTACTACAACGAAAAACCGAGTGGTCCTCTCTATAATTTTCCAATACAACCAACAGCCAAAGAAATCAAGAAGATAGAAAGCCAAATCAAAAGCAGCTGCTGAGCTATCCAAAACTATTGGCCTGTTAAGCTTGTTTTCATTATTCCCAGATCTGCAAAAGCTTTATCGAAACAATCTTAGACTCGAGTGGCTGAACAAGCCATCTTCCTTGCTGTTCCAGACCTTCGAATATTACGTTACCTGAGCAAATGCAGATCGGTTAGTGATTAATATTTTCGCGGTGAGACTATGAAAAAGAGGTGCAAAACGATAAGTTAGCTGTGGATTATGACTTCTTCCTTCTGTAAAGCATGAAAGTGTGGCCTCTAACTTCCACCAGAACAGATGAAGTTTGCCGAGCTATTTGATTTGCAAGGACTCCAGCCTTTTCTTCCTGCAGGGCAGTCTTCAGAATTTTCCCTTTAACCATCTCCGCTTTCTCCAACTGCCGGTCTACCTCAGCCAAAGTCTCTTGTGAAATCCCCTTCTTCCCTATCAAAACTGTGGGCTTTTCAGCGCTCAACTCGTTCTTGATTCTTTGTTTCATTTTTGGCGTGATCATCCTCCAGTATCTCTCCGACTAATTGGAAACCGCACATATTTCCCACAGTAGCCACAAGTGATGACCACGTGGGGCTCTCTGTGTTGCTGAATACGTACACGACAATTAACACCAGGCAAGATAAACTTTTTACAACTCCTGCATATCTGCCGTCGATACTCTCGCGGAATTCGCACTCTAGACGCCATAGAAATTCTCCTAGCAATGGCAATGTAGCGTTGTGCCGATTTCTCATCTTCTTTGATTGAGTTTTTGGCGAGTTGGAAAAGCTTGTGAATTCGCTGCAGAGCGATTTTCTTGTTTGCCGGGGTCAACTTCATGCGCTTTCCTTAAAGGTAATTTCTAGTCCTTACATGTTACGACGGCTTCTCTACTGAAATAGCTTTGTGTCAAAAGCACGAAAATGGCTGTTTTGCGATTTCTTTTTATATCAGAACCTATGTTTTGAGAATGCGATCAACCATGGGCCTTAGATCTTTCCTTCAGTCTGTCAGTAGGTTGCTGAAGCTAGCTACAAAACCCGGCAGATCAGAGCTTTGGCAGTCGATGAAAATCTGCTTGCTAGGCATCACAGCGGTAGGTTTCGTCGGCTTCGTCATCAAGTTGATTTCAATGTTTCTTCAAGGCCTTTAGCATGGTGGAGAATTGGTATGTCAAAAGAAGAGACGCCGTTAACCTCTGTCTTTGCTGTTCGCACAACTGCTGGACAAGAGAAAAACGTTGCAAACCTGATCAATGTAAGAATAGAAAGCAACAAACTGCCCATCAAAGCAGTTCTAGTCCCGGAAATGTTGAAAGGCTACATATTTGTAGAGGCTGAAGGCCCACACTTCGTAGAAGAAGCGATTGCCGGAATCAAGCATGTCAGATCTCGGGTGCCAGGGATTGTAAGTTTTTCCGAAGTTGAAAGATACGTTGTGGTCAAACCGGTCATCGAAGAGCTGGATGTCGACGACGTAGTAGAGATCATAAGTGGCCCCTTTAAAGGCATGAGAGCAAAGATCACGCGCATTGACAAGACAAAAAGCGAAGTAATCCTCGAGCTATTAGAGGCAACTTTCACTCTTCCCATAACAGTTCATGCGGACTACGTTAAAGTTATAGAGAAAGCGAAGAAAGAGGAATAGAAATGATGGAAAAGAAGGTAATTGACGCGTTGGTAAGTGGTGGACGAGCGACTGCAGGCCCGCCATTAGGCCCTACTCTGGGACCATTAGGTGTTAACGTTCTAGCTATTGTGAACAGAATCAACGAACTGACAAAGGACTACGCTGGAATGAAAGTTCCTGTCCAGATCTCAGTTGATCTTGAAACTAAAGAATTTGAGGTCTCTGTGGGCACACCTACCACTTCTGCGCTAATTGTGAGTGCATTAAAAATCGAAAAGGGTTCGGGCAATCCAAAAGAGGAGAAGGTCGGCGATCTTACTGTGTCGAAGGTGGTGGATCTAGCTAAGAAGAAGCAGTCAAAGCTGCTTGCTAAATCGCTTAAGCTGGCAGCCAAAGAAGTTTTAGGAAGCTGCGTAAGCATGGGCGTAACTGTGGAAGGCAAGGACCCTCGCCAAGTACAGCAAGAAATAGACGAAGGAAAATATGATTCGCTGTTCGAGAAAGAATAGTGACAATCTTTTTATAACTGGGTTATATACGAGATTTGGCACGAGGCCTACGGAATGCCATTAGACACTAAGGCGGTTCTAGAAGCGGTCAAGCAAACTAGGGAACAGTCTGAAAGGAAAAAATTCAACCAAACCGTGGAACTAATCATCAACCTTCAGGACATTGATATGAAAAAGCCGGAAGCACGAATTCAGGAAACCATAGGACTCCCTCATGTTTCTAGCAAAAAAATAAAAGTATGCGTGATTGCTACGGGTGAGCTCGCGTTGAAAGCGAAAAAGACTGGCGCAGAACTCGTTATAGGTAAGGCAGAATTGGAGTCCTTGGCCACCAATAAGAAACGACAAAAAAAACTGGCAGGCGATTACGATGTTTTTATAGCAGAAGCCCCGTTGATGCCTCTGGTGGGAAAAACCTTAGGTTCGACCTTTGGACCTAGAGGTAAGATGCCTAAACCCGTGCCCCCTACAGCGGACATTAAAACTCAAATCGCAAGGTGGAGGAAAACTGTAAATGTGCGACTCCGTGGACAACCAGTTCTTCAATGCGCCATAGGAACAGAAGACATGAAGGACGAGGAAATTGCTGAAAATGTGATGGCTGTGGCGAGAAGAATTGAAGGAAAACTTAAAAGAGGCCTCAAAAACATTGCTTCGATCTACTTGAAAACCACCATGGGCAAGCCTGTGAAAATCAAGCTGTAGAAGGAACGTGCAATGACAGAGCAGCGTCAAGTACTGCAAGAAAAAGCTGAAGAGATTGAAGAGATCAGGAAGATTATGGGGCAGCATAAGGTTATTGCCTTAGCCAGTTTACAGAAAGTACGAGCTGCTCAACTTCAAGAACTTCGGAAGAAACTTCAGAAAGAAGCTTATCTCAGAGTTATCAAGAACACCCTCATAAAAAGAGCTATCTCCAAATCCAAGGACAAGCCAAACTTAGATAAACTTGAAGAACACCTAGCTGGGTCGACGATTTTTCTGTTCACGAATCTTAACCCTTTCAAACTTGTCTTGCTTTTGGAAAAGGGCAAAGTTAGAACTACAGCAAAAGCTGGAGACATAGCTGCCTTTGATGTAGTTGTTCCCGCGGGGAACACTGGACAACCCCCGGGACCGATAATTAGCCAGTTAAGCGCGGTTGGCTTGAAGACGCGCATAGAATCCGGAAGCGTCTGGGTAAACAAAGACACGTTGGTGGTGGAAGAAGGTGAAGCCATCTCAGAGCGCTTGGCTGTCGTGTTATCTAAGCTTGGCATAAAACCTGTCGAAGCAGGGCTTGTCTTGAAAGCCGCTTACGATGATGGCGTGATAATGAATGAGGAACAGCTTCTATTAGACATTGATGGGACGAGAAAAACCGTTGAGGAAGCTCATAGGTATGCTTTCTATTTGTCAGTAAACAGCGCTTACACCATGTCAGAAAACATTGCGTTCCTACTTCAGAAAGCCCATCAGTGTGCCTACATACTAAGCCTAAACGGAACCATTCTTACTAAAGAAAACGTGAAAGACATCTTAAGAAAAGCTTACATGCAAATGCTAGGCTTAAAAGCTCAGCTGGGCATTGTCAAGGAAAAAGCTCAGAAAGGTTGAAAAGTAAGATTGGAGAAAAGGTAAGAGGTGGATTAAAGATGGAATATGTCTATGCCGCACTGCTTCTGCATAATGCAGGAAAACCAGTAAGCGAAGAAAACGTGACAAAACTGTTGGACGCAGCAGGAATCAACACTGACCCTGTCAGAGTGAAGGCTCTCATCGCGTCATTACAGGAAGTCAACATAGATGAAGCCATAAAAACGGCGCCAACATTGATGGCAAGCGCACCTGTAGCTACTGCACCTGCAGCAACTGAAGAAAAGCCTAAAGCGAAGAAAGAAGAGAAAAAGGAAGAGGAAGAGAAGGAAAAAGAAGAAGCAGCGCTTGAAGGACTCGGAGCCCTATTTGGATAAACAACCACACTCACTCTCTTTTCACGGCAAGTATCCCTGTGGACCTTAGGGTATTCACTGCCAAATAGCTTAGCACACATAATTTAAATGATTCCTAAAACCCTAATGTGAGACAGCTTGGCACTTAGTGAGTTTGAGGGATCAAATTGAAAAAGAAACGTTTTCCCGAAAAAGAGTATCGGGTTCCCTTTTTCGACGAGCAAGGCTACTTAAGGAAAAAGTGCCCAAAGTGTAGTGAACACTTCTGGACACAAATCCCTGACATGGAAACCTGCGGGGAGGCCAGCTCCAGAGGATGTGCATTATATACATTCATTGGCAACCCGCCTACTCGAAAGCCCTATAGCCTGCGAGAAATGAGGGAGGCTTTCCTATCGTTCTTCGAGAAACGCGGGCATAAGAGGATGAAGCCTTACCCTGTTGTGGCACGGTGGAGAGACGACCTCCACTTAACAAGCGCCAGCATAGTCAACTTTCAGCCCTACGTAACCAACGGTATAGTCCCACCGCCGGCGAACCCTCTTGTTATTAGTCAGCCTTGCATTCGACTTGTTGACGTTGATAACACGGGCCCTGACTTCGGTCGCCACGGTACCATTTTTGAGATGGGAGGACATCACGCCTTTAATTATCCAGATAAGAGAGTTTACTGGAAGGATGAGACAGTTAGGTATCATCATGATTTTGTTACACAGGAGCTTGGAGTCGCTTCGGAGGAGGTAATCTATAAGGAAGATGTGTGGAGCGGCGGTGGAAATGCGGGACCTGACTTGGAGACTATTGTGAAGGGGCTTGAAGTGGCAACCTTAGTGTTTATGAAGTTCAAAGTTGTCGGCGACGATTTCGTGGAGTTGCCTATTCAAACAGTTGATACAGGCTACGGCATTGAACGATACACGTGGCTATCTCAAGGCTGCGCAAGTGGTTTTCACGCAGTTTACGGAACGGTTTTGAAGGACATTTTCGAGATTGCGGGCATAGAGTTAACTGACTATGACTTTTTATCTGAGGTGGCGAAATTCTCAGGCACTTTCGGTCTTGCGAAGACCGACGAAAGAGAAGTTTACCTTGATGAAGCAGCAGAACATATTGGGATGACTGCTTCCAAGCTCTCTGAAATGCTCAAGCCCGTGGAGAACGCTTTCGCAGTGGCAGATCATACAAAAAGCTTAGTCTTCATGCTTGCAGAGGGAGTTGTACCGTCTAATGTCCAAGAGGGATACTTGACAAGATTGGTGGTTCGCCGCACATACCGCCTGCTAAAAGGTTTAGGCATTGAAAATCGGCTTGGCGATATTATTGATTTGCAGATCAACGAATGGTCCAAAGATTTTCCTCACCTCAAAGAGATGCACAGCGAGATACTGGAAATGCTCTCAGTGGAAAAGAGGAAGTTCAAGGACACCTTGAGAAAAGGTAATGCCCTAGTCAAGAGGCTTGTAAAGGATTTGAAATCGAAGGAGAAAAGGCAGATTCCCACTGAAACCCTTCTAGAGCTTTACGACTCTCATGGCCTTCCACCCGAGGAAGTAAGGGACAGCGCTACTAAGGAAGGAGTAGTAACAAAGATCCCTGAAAACTTCTACAAAAAGGTCGCTGAACGACACATTCAAGCATCTCCAAGGGAGATAGCAACTGATGAAAGATTCGGCCTGATTGATGACTTACCTGAAACTCGCATGCTCTACTACGAGGACACCTATCTAGACGAGTTTGAATCCACTGTCTTACGCGTCTTAAAGAGCAGACAAGTGGTATTAGAGCAGACAATATTCTATCCGGAAGGCGGAGGACAACCTGGAGACAGAGGCACTTTGGAGTTTAATGGAAAAAAAGCCGAGGTTACGAATGTCCAGAAAGTTGGGAAAGTTGTCATTCATACAGTGAAAGGCGACATCCCAAAAGCGGGACAAAGGGTTAAGGGTCGAATTGATTGGAATAGGCGAAGTTATCTTATGAGGGCTCACACCGCCACTCATCTAATTATGGGGGCAGCAAGAAGGGTTCTCGGCCAACACGTATGGCAAGCAGGAACCCAGAAAAACGTTGAACAAACAAGGCTAGACATTTCCCATTATCAACGATTAACTCTCGAAGAAGTAAACAAGATCGAAGCATCAGCAAACCAAGTAGTAGTCGACACTATTCCAGTGGAAATCCAGTGGCTAACACGAGACAAAGCTGAAGCAGAATACGGCTTTAGACTTTACCAAGGCGGCGCGGTGCCAGGAAAAGAAATCCGCGTAGTCAAAGTGGGTGACTGGGAAGTCGAAGCATGCGCAGGGACCCATGTAAGAAACACAGGCGAAATCGGGTTCATCAAAATTCTTCACACCGAAAGAATCCAAGACGGCGTAGAACGCATAGTCTATAGCACTGGACGCTACGCAGTTGAAGCCGGCCAAAAGAAGGAAAAACTACTTCGGAAACTTGCTGAAACACTAGATGCCCCACTTGAAAAGCTTCTACCTACCACAAAGCGCCTTCTGAAGGAATGGAAAAATGTGCGCCGTGAGAACAAACGCCTCATAGATGAACTTGCAGCCCTTGAAAGCGGGAAGACATTAGGGCAAAGAGCCGTGACCAAAGAAATCAACAACGTAAAACTTGTGATACAGGAATTTGAAACACTCAATGCTGACCGTATGATAAAGACTGCAAGCAAACTGATAGAGAAAGAATCAGCGGTCACAGCTCTGTTTTACGGGAGAGACGAAAAAACTGCACGCGTAGTTGTCATGGCCGGCAAGGCAGCAACAAAAGAAGGGGTAGATGCAAGTGCAATCACAAAAGAGGTAGCGAAAGTCATTGGCGGCGGAGGTAGCGGCACACAGGAGTTTGCCCAAGGAGGCGGAACAAAAATCCAAAGAATTGATGATGCAATTCAAAAAGCTGAAGAAGTGCTGAGAAAACAATTGAAGAAATAGATCAGCTTGTTGATGCCTTGGCACTTAAGTAGTTCACGTGCCATAAAGATGCTGATGCGATTGGTGAAAAAACAGGATCAGGGCAGACAGAGGGAAGAATGACTGTTCTAGTTGTAGAAACATCTGCAGTTAAACTAAGATTGAAGATCGTGAGAAAACAAGTGTCCAGATTTCTGTAGTACAAGAAGGAGAAAATCAAAACGTTCAAGGAATTGAAGCCGACAATTTGGGACTCTCGTTAAATCAAAGGAAATTGCCAATTAATGCTCAACTCACGCTGTAAAGGGATGACTCAAAAGCCTAAGAATTGCAGAGCGAGAAGCCATAATAGTTAAAAGCCACTATTTCCACTAGGTGGAGTGGTGCAAAAAAATGAGGGATCGTTTCCTCACCAGATACTGACGAAACCTTTTATACAGCGCCGCCTAGTTCAGAAACTTTCATGGAGCTTTTATATCGAATTGAAGCCAAGTGGCAGAGAGCTTGGGAAAAGGCCAAGATTTTCGAAGTAGATCCGGATCCCAAGCGGAAGAAGTGCTTTGTCACATTCCCATACTCCTACGCCAACGGACCAGTCCATGTCGGACATGCTTTCACAGCTACACGAGTTGATGCTTATTCACGGTTTAAACGCATGCAAGGCTACAACGTTTTGTTCCCATGGGCGTGGCACTGGACAGGACAAACTATAGCAGGCGCAAGCGAACGTGTAAAGCTGAGAGACGAAAAATTCGTTGATGCATTACGGGAAATCGACGGTGTCCCGGAAGAAGAGCTGAAAAGATTCGTAGACCCTGTTTACATGGCCTCATACTACACTAATCAGAACAGAGATGCAATTCGCCGTGCTGGATTTTCCATTGACTGGCGAAGAGAATTTCATACTACATCTCCAGCTTTCAGCAAATTCATTGAATGGCAATACAAAAGACTACGGGAAAAGGGCTACGTCGTAAAGGGAACCCACCCAGTAGTCTGGTGTCCGCACTGCGAAAGCCCAACAGGTGATCATGACCGCCAAGAAGGCGAAGGTGTATCGCCAGAGGAATATACGCTGATCAAGTTCAGATATAAAGACACGTATCTTCCAGCAGCCACCTTCAGACCAGAAACCATCTACGGCGTCACAAACATCTGGTTAAATCCAGAAGCAGACTATGTAGAAGCAAAAGTAAACAAGGAAACATGGATAATCAGCAAGGCAGCTGCAGAAAAACTAAAAGAGCAAAAGCGAAAGGTCCTCATAATTCGTCGGTTTAAGGGAAAGGAACTGGTCGGAAAAAACGTTGCACATCCGCTAGTTGAAAAACAACTACCCATCTTGCCAGCATCCTTCGTCAATCAAAAACATGCAACGGGAGTGGTATATAGTGTTCCTGCACATGCGCCAGCTGACTGGCTAGCACTAAGAGATTTGGGGCAAACACCCGGAGCCATGAAAGAGTTCGACATAGAACCTGCCACAGTGAAGAAGATCAAACCAATCTCCATGATTCGTGTCCAAGGATTCGGAGAATATCCAGCCATAGAAGTTGTTGATCAGCTGGGAGTAGAAGATCAATGTGACCCAAAAGCCGAAGAAGCCACGAAACTTCTCTATAAGAGAGAGTTCCACAATGGAGTTTTAAAAGAAATTTGCGGCAAGTACGCTGGCAAACCAGTTCAAGAAATCAAGGAGATACTGATCAACGACTTGAAGGAGAAGAAAATCGCTGACACCATGTACGATCTGCCTCAACCTGTCATTTGTAGATGTCTAACACCGTGCATCGTCAAGGTGTTAGAGGAACAATGGTTCTTGAAGTACAGTGACCCCGAATGGAAAAGGAAAACCAAAGAAGCACTAAGCCGCATAACTGTCCACCCTGAAACAGCCATACCGTGGTTCATCAGCACAATTGACTGGTTAAAAGATAAGCCATGCGCCCGCAAGAGCGGGTTGGGTACTCCTCTTCCATGGAACAAAGAGTGGATCATTGAAACCCTGAGCGACTCCACAATCTACATGGCATTTTACACTATCAACAACCACATCAAGCAACACAGCATATCCTCAGAACAATTTTCCCCCGAGGTCTTCGACTACATCTTTCATGGGAAAGGCAACATAGATACATTGGCAAGCAGGTCAAAAATAACCAGCCAAGTCTTACAGTCAATGCAAAACGAATTTCTATACTGGTACCCGGTGGACATGCGAAACTCTGCAAAAGAGCTAATCCCGAATCACCTAACTTTCTTCCTATTCCAACACGTAGCCATTTTCCCGCAGGAACAGTGGCCGCAGATGATAGGGGCTAACGGGATGCTGATGATTGAGGGAAGGAAAATGTCGAAGTCAAAGGGCAACTTTGTTACGTTTCGAAATGCCATCGAACAGTATGGCGCAGACTCCACACGTTGTGCTTTACTGCTGGCCGCTGAAGGAATGGATGACCCGGACTGGAGAAGCAAAAACGTTCGTGACATCAAGAGCAAACTTGAATCTTTCTACAGACTCGCAGAAACTGTAATCATAGAAGCAAAGGACGAAAGAACAGAACAGTTAGAAAACTGGCTATTCAGCGTGCTTCAACATAAGATAAAGACAGTGACAGACAACATGGAAACGCTGAAGACTCGCACTGCTGTAGAAAATGCTTTCTTTGAAGTTTGGAACGACCTTCGCTGGTACGCTCGAAGGAAAGGCAACATGAAAACCAAACTTCTACTAGAGGCATTAAACGTTTGGGTGCGCCTACTGTCTCCCTTCATACCGCACGTTTGCGAAGAGATCTGGAGCAAAATGGGTGGAAAAGGCTTTGCCTCACTTGCTCAATGGCCTAAATACGATAAGAGCAGAGTTGATCTCGCTGCAGAAGAAGGCGAAACCTTAATCAAATCAACATTAGACGACACTTTGAGTATAATTCAGGCAACAAAAGCAACGCCCAAAAAGATATGCTACTATACATCCGCCCATTGGAAGTGGAGAGCATACGAAGAAGCACTGAAAATCTCCTTGAAAAAAACGCGTGTCAGTCAAGGTGACCTGATGAAGAAGCTGATAAAAGACGAGGCAATGAAGAGCAGGAAGAAGAAACTCGCCGATTTCACAAGGCGAATCGTTGAGGAAATTAACCGAACAAGACGTGATAGAAGAGAAAAGCTGTTGTCAATTGGAATGCTTAACGAGGCTACAGTGTTAAGAGAAGCAGAGAAATTCCTGCGACACGAACTGAATGCAGAAATACAGATCTACCTAGAAGATGACAAGGAGAGATATGATCCTAAGAACCGTGCCCAATTGGCAATGCCGTTCAGACCAGCAATCTTCATAGAATAAGGCATTAGAGATGCATTTGAAGCGTTGACAAGATGCTGCGGTTCACCTTGATATGATAATTCTTGCGTCCACCGGAACTCGTCGTGACGTAGTAATCTTCGTCCTTTCTCAAACTACTTCCATACAGAAGCGCCAATATGGTACGGCTGATGTTTATGCTGGTTAGCTTTTCGCTTGGAATTTCTTCCTCTATTTCTTCCTTCAACCGCCGTGGATTGATCGAATAGACAATGCTGTTATGGTGCCCTTTCTTATAGTTCTTCTCCATGTCTGAAAGAATGTAGAGAATTAGATCATAGTACGGACTCTTCTTCCTTTCGATAAGATTAAGGTAATTGCTCAGAGGAATAGGTATCTGGCGAACCTCAGACATCAACCTTCCCCTATTATATAAGTTTTGGGGGATGCAAGATTTAAGTTTTGACTCTATATAAATACTTATGGAATGTAGTTCTACATACGCGGATATCCAGTTCTAAAAGCTCCTAAGCACAGAAGAGTATTATGAAATTCAAACATGTTTTCTCATGAGCATGGAACAGTTTTGATCCCGCGATCATAGAGGTCAAACTAGGTCCTGGGGAGAATCATACGAGAACAATGCAACGGGACCTCCTTCAGTATGGTTCTAAGCCTTATGATTCAACTGGAACCTGCGTTGCGGATAGCAGAACCACGGGAGCATTCTCATTTTCGATGTGGCGACGATAACAGGGAGCTATGGAAAAGAATAGAATTCTTAAAATCCAGCTTCTGCAGCTGAGCTTCTATGGATAGGCGGTGGCAATGCCATAGCTCGTTGTTCATGGAGAGTGTAAGTTCGTGTTGTTCATCCTAATCTGCTAAAGAGAAGGGAGAAAGAGAAGCAGAAAGTCTTGAACTTACACCCTGAAACAGACTATACCAAAAACAAGTAAAAAAATAGTGCAGTAAGATTCTTCTATGAACCAAAGGCTATACAATTCTTTCAAAGCACAGTAAAAGAATTATATTTTCGATACTCCTTTCTAATGTCCTAGCGGGCCCGTGGCGTAGCATGGATTCCCACAGCCAGAAAGCGCGTCGGCCCTCTAAGCCGAAGACCCTGGGTTCGAATCCCAGCGGGCCCGCCATGTCAGAAAAGCGGGCAATTGATTGTTTTGAAGTGGACGGAAATTTTAAATTCTGTCAAGTCAAAAATAAGTCACTGTAACTTTAATATTTAACTTGTCTATGTTTATAGAAAGGGTTAAACATGAGCACACACGCAGAAGACTTGAAACTCCGCCTGATGACAATCGAACTTCTTCGAACCGCAAAGCGCCAACACACTTACCGAGAACTATCAGCTAAAACAGGTTTGCCTGTAACTGTTTTGAGCCGTTACGCGAAGGGACACGTCTTGCCAAATGTCACGAGAGCGCGCAAACTCTGGAAGACCCTAAAGAAAATTGTGGGCTTAGAAGTTGAACTTCACAGGAAAATTCAATTCAACAGCAATGGATACTTCGACAACACAGACATCATAAGCGATTACAACATTTTGCGGCAAGCAGCCCACCACGCGCTCGCCACTTTCGCTGGAAAACGTGTAACTAAAGTTTTGACAGCGGCAGTTGACGGCATACCGCTTGCAACTATGGTGGCTAATCAGTTGGGCATTAACCTTGTTATAGCCAAGTGGAACAAAGAGGTCGGTGTGCCCGCTTTTCTTGAAGAAACATACGTGTTGAGAGACTCAGGGGTGACTATGACCCTGTACATTCCAAAGAACGCAATCAAACGGAAAGATAGTGTGCTCATAGTAGATGACATGATAAAGACAGGTGAAACTCAAAACGCTTTGATAAACCTCATTAAGAGAGCCAAAGCGGAGCTTTCCGGCATCTTCACACTGATAGCTATAGGAGAAACTTGGACGAAGGAGTTGAATCTGTCAAAGGATTGTCCAGTTGAAGTGGTAACCAAGGTGACCCCTCCAACTAAGCACAAATAAACCAGTTTGGCACAGTCGCAGGAAGCCACTATTTTTCTAGGATTGAAAAACGTAATCAACAGAAAAAACAAAATAGATTCCAAGAGAATAAGGGTGTATGCGAACAATTGAATGGAAAAACGGCATAGTCACAACTATTGACCAGACTAAGCTGCCCAACCAAACAGTATCTTTGAAAATGAAGAGTTGCAGCGGAGTTGCCAAAGCGATCAAATCTATGCAAATTCGTGGAGCACCGCTTCTGGGAGCCGCAGCTGCCTACGGTCTTGCATTGACGGCGCATTACTCAAAGGCCAGAGACAAAGAACAGCTTATAGAGGAGCTTGTGGCAGCTTCACGAGTTTTGAAAAGGACTCGACCCACTGCCGTGAACTTGTTCTGGGCCGTTGAGAGAGTGGTTGAAAAAGCGAAAGAAACGGAAGGAGAAGCTGTGGCTGTTGCAGAAGCAGTTGTCAAAGAAGCAGTGAAGATTGCAGCAGAAGATGTTGAGATGAACCGGAGAATTGGAGAACACGGCTCAGCTGTCATAAATAACGGTGACACAGTGCTCACGCACTGCAATGCAGGTAGCTTAGCAACGGTAGACTACGGCACAGCGTTAGGAGTAATAAGAGCCGCTTGGAAGAAAGGCATAGACATTAGTGTTATTGCGACAGAGACTCGACCTTTACTTCAGGGTTCCCGGCTAACTGCTTACGAGTTACTTCGCGATGGCATCCCCGTCACCTTAGTTACAGATAGCATGGTAGGTTATGTCATGTCTAAAGGACTGGTCGACAAGGTGGTCGTGGGAGCAGATAGAATAACAAAGGACGCGGTGGTCAACAAAATCGGCACCTACACAATAGCCGTATTAGCTCATGAGCATAAAATCCCTTTTCATGTTGCTGCTCCAAAATCAACATTTGACTTGAATCGATCGGCAAAAGATGTAGTTGTTGAAGAGCGAAGTGCAGACGAAATAGTCAAGTTTAGGGGCGTACAAGTTGCTCCGGAAGGAGTATCTGCATTTAATCCGGCTTTCGACTTGACACCTATGAAATATGTTACCTCAATTATCTGTGAGGAAGGCATCCTCTCTTCAGAGACTTTCCAGAAGCTTTCAACTGAAGACTAGTTATATATCCTCAATTCGCATGCTATTAGTTTGTGTAAGCAGGATAGGGCTTTGAAGAAAAAGAAACAGCAAGGCAGAGAGCCTCGGAATTCCGAGATAAAGAAGATCAAGGCCGTGCTTTCAAAAGAAGGCGCTGTAGTATCAAACAGCGGCAGTTTTGAAGACCTCACTTCTCGAGGATATGGAATAGTAAGAGACGAAACGTTGAATCTAAGTCTCTATGAAGCCCTGTTTCTTCACAGCAAGGGAATGCTTGAAGTTACGAAAGGAAGGTCACGTAAGGCTTTGAGCTTTCAGGAACTCTTACATCAATTCGAGCTTGTGAATGAAAATGCTTGGGCAAAATATTTGGTTTATCGCGATTTGAGAAGTCGTGGCTATGTTGTGAGAGAAGGATTCGGGCTGGGAATAGATTTCCGAGTTTATGAAAGGGGAGATTATGGGAAAGCAACAGCTACCTACCTCCTTCTCGGGATTCAAGAAGGAAGACCCATTTCGGTCAGAAGGTTGGCTCGCGTTTTGAGGCATGTTCAAAGCTTGAAGAAGAAGTTGGTGTTGGCGGTCGTGAACCGTCGCGGAGAAATCGTTTATTATACTCTTTCAAAGCTAACCATGAAACAATGAGAGAAGGGGAATTCTATGCCTAGATTTCAAACGGTTAGGGGGATGAGAGACTTTTTGGCTTCCGAGGCCAAGAAGCTAAGGCACGTAGAAGCTGCGGCAAAGGAAGTTGCGCGGCTCTACGGTTTTGAAGAAGTAATCACGCCTCTGGTGGAGCATTATGATCTGTTGGCAGCAAAGTCTGGGAAAGAGATTACGGCACGCATGTATGCTTTCAGAGACCTAGGTGGAAGAAAAGTAGCTTTAAGACCAGAATTCACTGCCTCCGTTGCCCGATTGATGGCAACAACCTTGCGGAACAAGCCCAAACCCTTGAGATTATTTTCGATAGGCACCCTATATCGCTACGACGAACCGCAGTTTGGCCGTTATCGAGAGTTCTGGCAATCGAATTTCGAGATCTTCGGCAGTAGCAGAATTGAGGCGGACGTGGAAGTTCTCTCCCTCACCAATAGCCTTATGCGTAAACTTGGGCTTCGAAACTATTGGTTCAAAATCGGCCACGTTGGCATTCTGCGAGGACTGTTATCGGAGGAGGGAGTAAGAGATGAACAGCAAAACAGTCTGATGCAGCTTTTGGACAACGCGCAATGGGACGAAGCCATTAGAACTGCAAGAAAACTTGGAGTTTCAAAGAAAGGTTTAAGCGCTTTGAGAGAAGCTTTTGAGACCAGAGGAAGGAACAGTTCCGAAGTTTTGAATCAGGTTAAAGAGGACCTAAAGGAATATGGGAGCGCAGTCGCTGCAGCAGAAAACCTAGAGCAGATCATCGACTTATGCAAGCAAAGCAAAGTAGAATTCGATATGTCAATAGAAGCAGGATTCGCACGGGGACTGGAATATTATACAGGAATGATCTTCGAGGTGCTTGTTCCTGAGACGGAGATTTCATTAGGTGGAGGTGGGCGATATGACAGAATGGTGGAGCTCTTTGGAGGCGAGCCTACGCCTGCAACAGGCGTGGCTCATGGACTGGACCGCATTTCTCTGGCCATGGACAAACAAAAGGTCACGCCGAAATTCTCTAAGCAAATCGTGGCTGTAATTCCTATCGGGGAAGAAGCGGTTCCTAAAGCTACGGAATTGGCTTTAAGACTAAGAGAGAAAGGGTTGAACGCCGAGTTAGAGCTTATGGGACGCACCGTTTCTCGGGCATTGCAAGACGCTGATAGAAGAAAAGCCGCATACGCAGTTATTTTGGGTCCGAAGGAGCTTAGGGAAGGAAAGATAATGCTGCGAGACATGAAAAGCCGGCGTCAACACTCCATCAACGTCGAAGACGTGTTCGATGCAATATGTGAAAAGATGAAACCAGCCTCTTAGCCTGAACCGAGTGTTAACGAGGGGCCTCGTCTAAGATGCGATTCGCCAGTTTATCTACTTCTCCTATGTTTTTGTCGGTTCTAGAAACATGGTTGAAAGTTACTCTGTCAAATTGCTGCTGGAGTTCGCGAACCTTTTTCCAAAGACGCTCAAGTCTGAGGCTT
>CAYGBS010000021.1:16889-19896 GCA_964348215.1 uncultured Candidatus Bathyarchaeia archaeon | reverse complement strand
CGTGTTCGAAGTGACAAGGGTCGCATCAGGAAGATGGGGGCGGACTACCTTGCCTACGCTCTAGTAGATGCTATTGTGGACAACTATTTCACGATTCTTGAGAAAGTCGGGGAAAATATCGAGGAAATCGAGGATGAATTAGTCGCGAATCCATCGCCAGAGACTCTACAAACTATCCACAATCTGAAGAGACAGATGATATTTCTGCGCAAATCTGTCTGGCCTTTGCGAGAGGTTATCAGTCGCTTGGAAAGATGGGAGTCCCCCCTAATTCAGAAATCCACCTACATTTATCTCCGAGACGTCTATGACCACACAATTCAGGTCATTGACGCAGTAGAGACTTTTCGAGACATGCTATCTGGAATGCTTGACATCTACCTATCCAGCGTTAGTAACCGAATGAACGAAGTTATGAAAGTGCTAACCATCATCGCAACAATATTCATCCCCTTGACTCTGGTTGCAGGTCTTTACGGAATGAACTTCAAATATATGCCAGAGCTTGAGTGGCCTTGGGCTTATCCATTTGTCTTGCTCTTTATGTTCACTATAGGAGTTTTAATGGTCATTTACTTTCGAAGGAAGAGATGGCTCTAAAAGTGATGTATTCACAATTCTCAACAGACTGTGTGCGTGCGATAGAAACCCTATATAACTTGTGCCTATTCCTGTAACGGAAAAATGGGTCTGCGGGAGACATCTACACTCTGCTAACTACTGTATTCTGATATGTGATAAGGAACTTTCCTTTGGTAGAACATCGTGCGTATCCAATATGATTTATGAAGTGATATCCTTTGCCGCTGTGGATTTCACAGTTTGGAACTCAATAGTTCTTGTATCATCATGAATGTGCTTCTGAAAAGTGTATTGAGGCGTATGCAAATAAAGAGATGGGGAAAAATAGTCATACACCTTACGCGAATATACTAGGGAATACGAGAAACCTAGCCAAAAGAGTTGGCAAAGGAAAAATTGAATGTACACTTACTGAAAGATTTCTCCAAGCTGAATATTCAGACCGCAATTCACACTCACTCAATGAGGAAACCAAATATGACAGTTCGCGAGAGTTTATTTGGAGGGCAAGGGCATTGAAAGACAATGAAACCTCAATTGGCAGTCTTAAAGATGCCGTCCGCGATTTTGTGCACAAACGACGCTGGGAGAAGTATCACAACCCAAAGGATTTAGCCGAGTCTATATGCATTGAAGCTGCAGAGCTTTTACAGCTTTTCCAATGGACAAAACCAGAAGAAAGTGAAAACATCAAATGCAATCTAGAGAAAGCTCAGAGAATAAAAGAGGAATTAGCTGATGTCGTTTTGTATTGCCTGAGCATGGCTAACTCTCTGGATTTTGATCTATCCACCGGCATCCTTAGCAAGATCGAGCAAAATAAGCGGAAGTATCCAGCAGAACTCTACCAAGGAGCAGCTCGCGTTAATCGACAGAAAGGGCAATAAAGCCTTGTACAAAGATGATCTTAACATGGATGGCTACCCCCCAGAAACTTCCATGTTCAACATACACTTGCATTGCGAAGGACCTGTTTGACCTGGTCAACGCCTTTTGTACACCATTACTGAAAGCATTGCATTAGAGGAGAGTTCGTTATGGGAAAAGATTTTTAGTGACCAAGCCTTCTGAAGCGTCAAAATGCTTTGACCTGGGGAAGTTGTTTGTCTGCTTTCAGAAGAAAGATAGCCTACGATCGTATTGTCACTAGATTCTCCCCTGAGGGCCGTCTATTCCAGGTTGAGTATGCCCTTGAAACTGTGAAGCGTGGAGCGACGATTATGGGATTAGTTTGCTCTGAGGGTATTGTTTTGGGGGCTGAGGAGACCCTTGAAGGTGGGCTGCAGGATCCGCGGCTGTCATGGAAAATCTATGAGGTGGATGAGCATGTTGGAGCGGCTATTGTTGGACTGGGGCCTGACGCGCGCGTTCTTATTGACAGAGCGAGGACTTACGCTCAAAGCAACCGATTGATGTACGACGAACCCATCGACGTGGAGGTTCTCGCGAAGCGCATAGGAGACATGAAGCAGCTGTGTACTCAACGGATGGGAATCAGACCCTTTGGGGTCTCGCTGATTATTGGAGGAGTAGACAAAACTGCAACTAAAGTGTTTAAAACCAGCCCCAGTGGCTCCTGCCGGAGTTATAACGCTGTTGCAGAGGGCATTGGAAGAGAAACCGTGGAAGCAGTCTTACGGGAAGAATATAAAAGTGATCTGGAGTCTGATGATGCAGCTAAGCTGGTTGCAAAGTGCCTGATGAAGGACCTTGAAAGGAGGGAGGGGAAGGCAAGGATTCGAATGGCAGTTATCCCAGCGGAATCCAAAACGTTCACAGGGCTTAGCGACTTGGAGGTGGACAAATACAAAGAAGCTGCAGAGAAGACTGGCATAAATAGATGAGGTTATGCGAGAAGTGCGAACTTGAAGACTCAAAAGGCGGTTGTTATCAAGTGATATTTGCTTAGTGAAATTTCTTCCGTCTCCAATAATACGCGTGGGCTTAAATGATGGGGCGTGATGAAGTTACTGCGCGAGCGACATTTGAACGTTATCTGTGAATCCTCGCAAGCCCAGATCTTATATAACATTCTATTTGGATAATGTGTTTTGGGAGGGCTTTGATGTCTAGGGAACCTCTTTCTGACTTGGCCATTATCGAATCTAAGCTCAGGGGCAAGACCCTGCAAGTTTACTGGTATCTGCTCAGATCATCTAGCCAAAGCGGTGGAGTTCGGGAAATTCAACGGTCACTCGGCTTTTCAAGTCCCAGCGTTGCAGTACACCATCTGGGAAAGTTGCAGGATCTTGGACTTGTAACGAAGAAACGAACAGGCGAATATGTACTTGTAGAAGAGGTCAAAGTTGGTCTTCTACGGTTTTTTACAAGAGTAGGTCGCTTTTTGGTGCCCCGCTATCTATTCTATTCTGTTTGGCTGTCCACGATGCTTGTCACCTACCTGCTATTCTATGGCATCACAGGC
>CAYGBS010000021.1:6719-16879 GCA_964348215.1 uncultured Candidatus Bathyarchaeia archaeon | reverse complement strand
ACAACTTCTTTGCCGTAACCTTCGGCATCGTCAGCTGTACAGTACTATGGTTTGAAACAGTGAGATTATGGAGGGAAAAACCGTTTTGAGCGTGCATCTACTTGTTCTAAAACGTAGAACTAAAAGCAGCTCGCATCTCATTATCTTGTGGAGGAAATTTGCATGAAGAAGACTCTATTGTACATTGCCATAGCCATCGTTCTAGGTTTACTGATGACGCTTATCCCAACCTGGCTGTTCTTAGTTGAAGCAGATGAACAAGGGAAACTAACAGAAACTTTTGGACGTAGGCTTCCTTTCCTAGGTCCTTCAGAGCGGAATCATGTTGAACCTATCTCAACTAGAGACGTAGAGACTCTCGGCATCAGCTTCATCATAGCGTCAATAATCTACGTTCTCTTTAGACGGAAAACTCCGAGACGCAATTACATTTGGCCTCCAACTCACCCGTACTAGTTTTAGCACACGTTGCTCAAAACATAGCATTAAACCAACTAACATCTCTATTATCTGTACTGGGAATAGGTATAGTCTGGATTGCGGAAGGTTGATTGTAGGAGTGCCATTATGCTTCGCCTCTCTCGAACTCTGATGCTGCCGAAAAGGGTAATTGTTCCCATGTGGAAGAAAGAGCCTACTAAGCCGACATAGCTCCTTATGTTCTACTTTTCCTTCAATGCTTTCCGAGCATACGTTACATAACCTGTGTGCCCAGTCATGAGTGTCTGAGGTCGAGTTTTCCCCCGAGCCACTTGCATTTCACGCATCATACATTCGAACGTCCCTATGTCGACAAATCCGCTCTCCTCCAAAGCCTCAACAGTCTTCACCACTTGGTCAATTGTGGGGCTGAAAGAAACGATGTTTCCACTGCCCCTAAGCGCCCCGTAAGCATGGGCTACAACTAGCCATGGAGTTGCCAAGTCCAGGATAACTGCATCAACATTTTTCTCCTCAATGCCCAACGTTATATCCTTGCTTTTGAGTTCTACATAGTCCTCAACGTGGGCTTTTTTCAAGTTCTTAAGGGCAACTTCTTGGAATTCAGGTTTGATTTCGTAGGTATAGACGCGGCCACTTGGCTTCACATAAGAGGCCAGCGCGGTAGTTAAGGCGCCTGCACCAGTACCAGCCTCAACGACACGGTTGTCGGGGCCTATTCCGCTGAACATCACTATTAAGGCTACGTCCTTAGGGTATGTTATCTGAGTTTTCCGCTGAGCCTTGAAGATGAAATCGCGAAGTGATGGTTTCAAAGCCACGAACTCTGTATCTAAATTGCTAAGGAGGCGTGTGCCATATTCTTTGCCGATCAAGCTGTCAAGTTCAACATAGCCTTTATGGGTGTGAAAGCTCTTGCTCCTTTCCACTTTTACCATGTAGGAGCGTCTTTTGCTAAGATATAGAAGGACGTTATCACCTTCTCGTATTCTTTGACGACTAGGCATAACAGTTTTTTTGCGGAAGGTGATTTAAAAGAGTGTGTCTTTTTGCAGGTTTGTGGAGGATCAGGAAGGTTAATTCTAGATGAAGACTCCCAAAAGCTTTTTCTGAAACAGTGAGCTTTACGATAAGATTTTGCCACGAAAAGAAATATAAACTAGGTTGTTGCTGTTCAATTGCACAGCTGGAAGAAAAAGTATGCCAAAATTCGGATACTCCATCAGGGAACTCGACACTGAGAAAACAGCGAAAGCCAGCGGACGCGAGCTCAGTGTATCCCCTAAGCATGCAAGAGAAGTATGTAAGACTATCAAAGGCATGCATCTGAACAAGGCAAAACGATACTTGGAACAGGTCATGGCAAGAAAACAACCAGTCCCCTTCCGCAGGTTCACAAAAAAGCTCGGTCACAGACATGGAATGCATAAAGCCATGGTGGGAAAGTATCCGGTTAAGGCTGCAAAAGAAGTTTTGAAAGTTCTAGAAAGCGCAGAAGGCAACGCGGAATTCAAAGCCCTAGATATTGAACGCCTCCGCATTATCCACGCCTCAGCCTACCCTGGAATTAAACTCAAGCGGTCCATACCCAGAGCATTCGGCCGCTCAACCCCAAAAAACAAATCGCTCACACATGTTGAAATCGTCCTAGAGGAAAGAGAGGAAAGAATTGAGGAAGCTATCTGATGTCCGTAGTTAAGCATTTTATCGCAGAATCTATAAAAAGAACAGAAATCGACGAATTTCTGCAAAACGAGCTTGAAAGAGCAGGCTACGGCGGCGTGGAAATCACAAAGACGCCGTTGGGAACCCATATAGTAGTTTACGCCATGCGTCCCGGCGTAGTCATCGGTAGGGGCGGAGGAAACATAAAAGGTCTTGCTCAAGTTTTGGAAGAGCAGTTTGAACTCCCTAATCCCCAAATCTCTGTAGCTGAAATCGAAATCCCTGAACTTAACGCCTATGTTGTTGCTTCCCGTATTGCTTCAGCCCTGAGAAGGGGCATCCACTATAGAAGGGCAGGATACTGGGCACTTAATCAGGCTGTGGATGCTGGAGCATTAGGAGTTGAGATAATCATCAGTGGAAAACTGCGGGGGCGAAGGGCGAAATATGAAAAGTTCCGTTCAGGGTATTTGCCGAAAAGCGGAGAACCGCCATTAAGACACATGAGAAAAGCAGAGCTTGACGTCCAATTGAAACCAGGTATTTTCGGAGTAAAAGTGCGCATAATGCCTCCTGATGCCGAATTCCCAGACAAAATAGACATAGCTGTCCAAGAAGCCAAAGAGGAGGCCCCGGAGACACCAGGGGAAGAAGCACCTGCCGAAGCCGAAGCTGAAGAAGCTGAAGCATCGACGACCAAAGAGGGGGAAGAGGAGGCAGCTGAATAGAATGCCTATTATCAGACTCAAAGACATTCGAGAC
Organism: uncultured Candidatus Bathyarchaeia archaeon; assembly: GCA_964348215.1. Classification (GTDB taxonomy): domain Archaea; phylum Thermoproteota; class Bathyarchaeia; order Bathyarchaeales; family SOJC01; genus CAYGBS01. The sequence goes on along the minus strand of CAYGBS010000021.1, from coordinate 14,011 downwards.
ATGTCCTCAGAGGAGCGGAGAAGAAAAGTCACTGAGCTGCAGACAGAACTTGTACGACTGAAAACAATGACTAAAGCAGGGGGCTCCATAGAAAACACTGCACGCATAAGAGAGCTTCGTAAAGCTGTTGCCCGCATCCTAACTGTAGAGCACGAAGCGAAACTGGCTGAAGCGAAAGAGGCGAAGAAGCGTTGAAAGTTACCCCAGCCATTACTCAGCATGAATTCATTGGTCTCAAAGCGATGGTCACGGAGTCTCCGAATTTATCTTACATAGGCATCGCTGGCATAGTCGTTGATGAAACGCGAAATACGTTTGCTATACTGCAAGATGGCAAGAGAAAAACCGTGGTGAAAGATCAGGCTGTTTTCCATTTCACTTTGCCGGACTCGACAGTCGTGGAGATTGATGGAAAGGTCCTAGTGGGAAGACCTGAAGAACGATTGAAGAAGCGGATTAGGAGGCTCTGGTAGAAGAATGGCGACGCTTTCTTTGAAGAAGCCTAGGAAATCGTGTACCGATCCCAATTGTCCTTTCCATGGAAAACTGTCCGTTAGAGGACGAGTTCTTGACGGCTTGGTTGTCAGCGCGAAGATGGATAAAACCGCCATTATTCGACGCGACTACCTTAACTATGTGCCTAAATTCAAGAGATACGAAAGAAGACGCAGCCACATACCTGCCCATAACCCACCTTGTCTCAACGCAAAAGAAGGCGACAAAGTGAAGATCGCTGAGTGCCGTCCTATAAGTAAAACAGTCTATTTTGCGATCGTTGAAAAACTGGAGGAGAAATAGTTGGCTGCAAGGGCAAGGCCGCGAGCTTTATTCGCTAGGGCAATGATTGGGCAGAAACCGAAGGTTTCCAGAGGTGTCCAAGCGGGCACCGTGCTAAAATGCACTGACAATACTGGCGCCCGAACTCTTAGACTTGTACAGGTCATCGGATATAAAGGACGTTTAAGACGTGTCCCGTCGGCAGGCGTAGGCGACTTAATTATGACCTCAGTGCGTAAAGGAACGCCTGACATGCGTAAAAAGCTTTTTCGAGCCGTGGTTGTGCGGCAAAGAATGCCGTTCCGTCGTGCAGAGGGCATCTGGGTTCAATTTGAAGACAATGCGGCTGTCATAATGACAGCTGAAGGAGAAATGAAGGGATCTGAGATCAGAGGTCCAGTGTCCAGAGAAGCAGCAGAACGATGGCCAAGGATAGCAAGTGCTGCAAGCATAATTGTGTAGGTGAATGTCATGCGGATTACAAAGCCACGGACACAGCGCAAAAAACTATTTCAAGCCCCAGCGCATCGTCGCTACAAGCATTTTTCAGCAACTCTCTCACCCGACCTGAAAGAGAAACATGGGACCAATGCTGTTCCTGTGAAGGTAGGCGACACGGTTCGTGTAATGAGGGGTGACCGTAAAGGATTCGAAGGTAAAATCATGAGAGTTGATCGCAAGAAATACAGAGTATTCGTGGAAGGCGTTACACGGGAAAAAGTAGATGGAACAACTCTGCAGATTCCAGTTCATCCGTCAAAAGTGATGATTCTAGACCTCGATCTGGCCGACAAATGGCGCAGAGAGGCTATAAAACGAAAGGGCATGACCATAGAAAGAGCCGGCCCGGAAGCCGTTGTTGAAGAGAAAGCTGACGAAGTACCAAAGGCGAAGGAAGCGGCAAAAAAGCCTCGAAAGAGGAAAAGACAGAAAGAAGAACCGCAAAAACGTGCGCCAAAAAAGGTTAGGAAAACAAGAAAAACTGAAAAACCGAAACGAAAGAGAACCATAAAAACTGGAAGTGAAAAGAGGAGCTGAATGAAGTGGGCAAGAAAGGGGGAAGCAGACATCTAAAAAGAAAGCCAGCGCCAAGATTCTGGCCCATCCATCGCAAAGAATACGTTTGGACTGTAAAGCCAAAACCTGGTCCTCATTCACTATCTCACAGTCTCCCATTAGTGTTACTCATAAGAGACATTCTAGGCTTTGCCAAGACGAGAAAAGAGGCTAAAACCATTATCTCCAAAGGAAAAGTGTTTGTTGGCGGAAAGGTCCGCAGGGATGAAGCGTTCCCTGTTGGTTTGATGGACGTAATCTCCATCCCAGACGCAGAGGCGACCTATCTCGTCTTGTCCCATGAAAGCGGGCTCATACTACATCCAATAGAAAAGGATGAAGCTACGTTCAAGCTTTGCCGAATAGAAAATAAAACAGTGGTAAGCAAGGGGCATGTTCAACTCAACCTCCACGACGGCTCAAACAAGTTGATTCAAATCGCAGACCTGAAAAATCCTGAAGAGGATGTCTACCAAACCCTAGATGTCATCAAAGTAGCAATCCCAGATGGCGAAATAACGGGACAAATGAAACTGGCGAAGGATGCAACTGCGTTGATCATTGGAGGGAAGAACAGAGGCACACATGGGAAAATCGTAGACATCGAAAAAGCAACGGGGAAAGAACGCCGGTCTTTGTTGGCAACAATAGAAGATGCGGCAGGAAAACGTTTCAAGACAATTCTCGATTTCGTCTTCGTTGTAGGCGACAATGGGAAGCCCATATCACTGCCTGAGGTGAAATAAGTGTCGGAAGAAGAGGAAATCCGCAAGAGTTGGGGGGAAACGCCTATGCTGAAGCCGAAAATCCGCCAAGTAACCGTCAACATATCTGTAGGGCAGTCAGGGGAGCCTCTGGAAAAGGCCGGCAAAGTTCTTGAACAACTGACCGGTCAAAAGCCTGTGAAACGCAAAGCCAAGAAAACCATAAGGGATTTTGGAATAAGAAAGGGAGAACCAATCGCCTGCACTGTAACACTTCGAAAAGAAAGAGCAGTAGAATTCCTCATAAAGGCGTTACAAGCGGTCGATAACAAAATATCAAAGAGCTGCTTTGACAACAACGGTAACTTCTCCTTCGGAATAAAGGAACACATCGAAATTCCAGGTACGAGATACGTACCAGAACTGGGAATCTTCGGAATGGACATCTCAGTTGCGTTTGTTCGTGCTGGGCACCGCGTCAAAGAGCGGAGACGCCGCAAATCACGCGTCGGCACCAGCCACCTCTTGACATCTGAAGAAGCAATAGTATTCGCCAAAGATGTCCTGGGGATTGAAGTGGCCTAGAGGGAACATTAATGGGAAAACAGAGACCGAAAAAAGAGAGAAAGTTTGGAAAGGGCAGCAGACCTTGCAGAAGATGTGGCGCTTACGGCCCGGTGATCCGTCGTTACAATTTATATATATGCCGCCAGTGTTTTAGGGAGATAGCCAACGAACTTGGGTTCAAAAAATATGCGTAGGAAGGAAGCGGCAAATCGTGACTGATACTATTGGGAACGGCATGACTGTCCTAATGAACAACGAGATGCGCCTGAAGCGCGAATGCATCATCAGCCCAGCCTCTAAACTCCTGGGCAGAGTACTGAGAACGATGCAGCTGAACGGTTACATCGGCGAATTCGAATTCATAGATGATGGCAGGACAGGAAAATTCAAAGTTCAACTCCTAGGCAGAATAAACAAGTGCGGCGCAGTCAGACCTCGCTTTCCAGTGAAAGCAGACGACTTTGAGAAATGGGAAAGAAGCTTTCTTCCATCAAAAGAAATGGGCATTCTGGTTGTTTCCACATCCCGAGGGGTCACTTCCCACAAGGTGGCAAGAGAAGAGAAAATAGGAGGCCGTCTACTAGCCTTCGTCTACTAGGAGAATAGAAGGAAATGCGTCTCTTAGAGGTTGAAAAAACCGTTGAAATTCCTGAAGGAGTAGATGTAAAGATAGATGGAAGAGTAGTGACCGTGTCGGGAGAGAAGGGAACACTAACCAGAGACTTCTCCCACGCACCGTTATACATTCAACGGAAAGAGAATTCGGTGAAAATCCGAACAGATTGGCCTCGCAAAAAAGAGGCTGCAATAGTAGGATGTGTAAGTTCTCATATTGAAAATATGATGAAAGGGGTAACACAAGGCTTCACTTACAAGTTGAAGATTGTCTTTTCCCACTTTCCAATATCCGTCAAAGTTGAAGGCAAAAGGGTTTTGATTGAGAATTTTACAGGGGAACGCAGCCCGCGTGTAGCAAAAATAGTGGGAGACACAAAAGTTTCAGTAAAATCTGAAGACGTAATTGTTCAAGGAACAAGCCTAGAAAGCGTAGGCCAGACAGCAGCAAACATTCAACAAGCAACGAAGGTTAAGATAAAAGACCCGCGGATATTTCTCGACGGTGTATACGTGTATGAGCGTCGTGAAGGGATGGAGGCATGAGTAAGTCAGCTTCCTCTGAGAAAGCCGCGGCTGAAAAGGCCGTAAAGCTACGGAAAGCCGTAAAGGCGAGAAAGCCCAAGTTCCGACGCCATGAAAGCTGGCGTTACAAGCGCTTGAGGGAAAGCTGGAGAAAGCCCCGCGGGCTAGACAACAAAATGCGAGTCAAGGCAAAAGGCTGGCCTAAATCCGTGAACATCGGATATGGTGGACCAAAAATAGCTCGAGGGCTACATCCGTCAGGATACGAAGAGGTGTTAATTCACACACCAGATGAAATAGCAAGCGTGAACCCAACGACCCAAGCGATACGAATAGCTCATGCTGTAGGAACAAGAAAGAGGATTCAAATCTTCTCACTAGCACGAGAGCGAGAAATTCACGTTTTAAACCCGCTTGTCAGGAGAGAACTTGAGGAGGAGATTGAAGAAGAAGAGATACCTGAAGAAACAATCTCAGAGCCTGAGGAGCCAGAAGAGAAGACAGAAAAGAGGTCGAAGCGTTCCAAACGGTCAAAGCGGCCAAAAGAAGTGAAAGCAGATGAGCCTTAAGAGTCAGCGCCGCCTAGCCGCAGAAATTCTCAAAGTGGGACAAAACAGAATCTGGATCGACCCAGAGAGAATAGACGAAGTTGAAACAGCAATCACCAGAGAAGAAATAAAAAAGCTCATTCATGAAAGAGCCATACAATCAGCCCCTGCAAAAGGAGTCAGCCGATCGCGAGCGCGCATTTTACATGAAAAGAAGAAGAAAGGGTTAAGAAAAGGCCCAGGCAAGAGAAGCAAAACTAGGGTATCTAAAAAAGAAGCTTGGATCAAGAAAATCCGCGCGTTGCGAAGAAGGTTGCGAGAGCTAAAAGGAAGGCGCATAATTACCCAAAGCACCTACCGCCAATTCTACAAAATGGCAGGAAGCGGTGCCTTCGAATCAATCGCTGAACTTGAACGTCACATAAAAGCCGAAGGCTTATGGAGGACACGATGATGCCGACAGGACCGACCTACAAAGTTCCGTTCAGACGGCGCAGAGAAGGCAGAACAGACTACAAGGCAAGGAAGGCGCTGATAGTTTCAAGGCTCCCCCGCGTGGTAACAAGAAGCTCACTGAAACACACTAACGTCCAAATCGTAGAAGCTGAACCAGCAGGAGACAGAGTCGTTGCATCAGCAAACTCGCAAGAACTTAAAAACTATGGCTGGCAAGCTGCCTGTGGAAATCTACCCTCTGCCTACCTAACTGGTCTGTTATGCGGCGTAAGGGCAGTAGCGAAAAACGTGAAAAAAGCTGTCCCAGACATAGGACTCCACCGCCCCACAAGAGGAGCCCGCATCTTTGCTTCATTAAAAGGCGTAATAGATGCTGGCGTCGACATACCTCACGACGCGGAGAAACTGCCAGATGGAGAGAGGCTAAAAGGGAAGCACATCGCCGATTACGCTGAGAACCTAGCATCTTCAAACAACGAGCTCTATGAGAGAACATTCTCAAAGTACTTGAAGACGAAGCTTATTCCAGAAAAACTTCCACAGCACTTTGAGACGGTCAAAGAAAAAATCACAGCCCCACAGAAGAAAGAAAAGACCAAAAAGAAAGGCCAGAGCAGAAGAAAAAGAAAGAAGGAGAAGGCTAGAAATCCATGAGTAGAAGGGCCCGCGGAAGAAGAAGAGGAAGAGACGTAAGTGAAACATGGATCCCTAAAACATCCCTAGGTAAAATGATTCAACAAGGCCGCATCTCTTCCATGGAAGAAATATTCATGGAAGGACTGAAGATACGCGAGCCGGAAATCGTGGACCTCTTGCTTCCAGACGTACAAGAAGAAGTGATTGACATAAACCTAGTGCAAAAGCAAACTGACGCAGGCGAAAAATCCCGGTTCAAAGCAATAGTGGCAGTAGGCAATCGCGATGGCTATATTGGTTTAGGAGACGGGAAGGCGAGACACGTAAGAACGGCAATCGAACAAGCAGCTGTGGACGCACGGCTTAACATAAGTTTTGTCCGCAGAGGCTGTGGAAGTTGGGAATGCGGATGTGGAAAGCAGCATTCAATATTGTTCCAAACAACAGGAAAGCGAGGCGGAGTAGAAATCCTCTTGATTCCTGGACCTAGGGGACTCGGATTAGTTGCAGGTGAGACAGCTAAGATAATTCTTGGACTTGCAGGGATCAAAGACTGCTGGACTAGGAGCTTTGGTTCTACAAGAACTATACCGTCCTTTGCCTTTGCTGTCTTTGACGCCCTTAAAAAAACCTACAGACTCGTAACCCCAGAAGACTGGGTGAGATAAAGATGGATGAAAAACGAAAATGCTTAGCGGTGATTCGGGTTCGAGGAGTGGCAGACACATCGCCTAAAGTGGAGAAAACACTCGAAATCCTTCATCTAACCCGAAACTGTCACATGACACTTATAGATAACCGACCGAGCTTCCTTGGCATGCTGAAAAGAGTAAGGGATTATGTCACTTGGGGTGAAATAACAAAAGAGAACGTACTGCTGCTCCTTGAAAAGCGAGGAAGACTTGTGGGCAATAAGAAGCCCGACGATGCTTACGCGTTGAAGGCTGGGTGCAAAACTTTGGAAGAGTTGGCTGAAGCTATATATAACTTGAAGGTTGAGTTTCGCCTTTTGCCGAACATCAAACCAGTTTTTCGAGCGCATCCTCCAAAAAAGGGGTATAAAGGAAAGATAAAAAGGCAATATGCTGCTGGCGGCGTAGCTGGTTATCGCGGTGAAGCGATAAACAAACTTATAAAAAGCATGATGTAGAACTGCAGAGAGATTTTAGGAACGCTTGCCATCAAGTTCGAAAAGGTGTAATTGGATTGCCTCACAAACTTCGGAAGACTCGCAGAAAAAGGGGCACAAGAACATTTGGATGGGGTAGAACCGGCCAACATAGAAAAACCGGTCAGAAAGGTGGCAGCGGAAAAGCAGGTCGTCGCAAACACTTACGGTCCTATGCACTGAGATTTGAACCCGACGATTTTGACGAGAAAGGCTTTCATTCTCCACGGGTGAGAAAAA
>CAYGBS010000021.1:0-6709 GCA_964348215.1 uncultured Candidatus Bathyarchaeia archaeon | reverse complement strand
CTAGTGTATTAAACGTTGGAGCGTTGGAAGAAGTAGCTTTAAAACTCTCTGTCGAAAAAAGCTTAGAGGAAAGAAATGGAATGGCTTTTTTGAATCTGGACAAAATGGGCTACGACAAGCTTTTGGGCATGGGCAACGTGGCTAAACCTTTTTCAATAAAAGTCACATCTTATTCAGAAACAGCCGCACGGAAAGTGGAAGAAGCAGGCGGCAAAATAGTCGTAGCAATGTCCGCCGAGAACTAAACAGTTCGAAGTAAATATCGAGGGAAGAAAAAAAGATGGCTGGCAGATTCCTTGGGCTGTTCAAACCTGTTGCAAGGTTCTTACCAGAGGCAAAGCCGCCTAGAAAAAGAGTCGGTTTCAACGAGAAGCTCCTATGGACCGCTCTAGCGTTGATTGTCTACCTCATTATGGCTGAAATCCCATTATACGGCTTGCAGGCAGGACAAGGCTTTGAAATGACCTATCTGCGAGTGATCTTCGCCTCTAACAGAGGAACCTTGCTGGAGCTCGGCATAGGTCCTATAGTGACCGCAGGCTTGATCCTTCAGCTTCTAGCTGGTTCAGGAATGATTGGTGTTGACATGGCTAACCCTGAAGACAGAGGGCTCTTTACAACCGCCAGCAAATTCTTTGCCATACTGCTGACCGGAGTCCAAGCATTTGCCTACATCGTTGGCGGCGTTTACGGTGCACTACCGGTAACAACAAGCATCGTCATCTTTTTCCAACTCTTATTTGCGGGAGTTATAATCATACTGCTTGACGAGATGGTTCAGAAGGGTTGGGGAATAGGAAGCGGAATCAGCCTTTTTATCATGGCTGGAGTAGCCCAGAGAATATTATGGGACAGTTTCGGGTTAACAGTAGGCTTAGCAGACGGCAAAAGCTATGGAGCTTTCCCAGCACTCTTCCAAACAGTTGCAACAGGCCAACCAGTTTTTTCCTTTGATCTGTTCCACAACCAAACTTCAAACGAACTTGTCCCAGCAGTGCCTAACGCCTTCATTAGACCTCAAAATTACCCGTCGCTACTTGGCTTCTTCACCACCATTGCGGTGTTTCTCATAGTCATATATGTGGAGGGCGTTAGAGTAGAACTACCTGTTTCCCATGCTGACTACAGAGGCTATCGAGGTAGATATCCCATCAAACTCCTCTACGTTTCAAACTTACCAGTAATCTTCACCTCAGCTTTATTTGCCAACATATACTTCTTCTCGCAGATCATCTGGGTCAACTTCAACCCAAACAATTCCAACTTCTTTCTAAATGTTCTAGGCACCTACAGAGCAGGGGAAGGTGGGCAGCCAATACCAATTGGCGGTTTAGTTTACTATGTAATAGCTCCGCGTAGCGTCTTAGATGTTGTCTTGAACCCTCTGAGGGCAATAGTGTTCGCCAGTCTCATGGTGCTGTTCGCCGTAATTTTCTCCCTCACCTGGCTCGAGGTGGGAGGATTAGGACCATCAACTGTTGCACAACAACTAGTGGATTCAGGAATGCATATCCCAGGTTACAGGAGGTCAGCGCGACCCATAGAGATGGTGTTGAAACGTTATATCCCTGCCGTAACGATCCTCGGAGGAATCATAGTCGGCCTAATCGCCGCACTTGCAGACTTCTTCGGCGTATTTGGCACAGGTATGGGTGTACTATTATCAGTTGGCATAATTTACCAGTATTATCAGCAGTTGATGCAGGAGCGGGTAGCAGAGATGTATCCGGCATTCCGCCGTCTTCTAGGAGGCTAATTTTAATCATTACCTGCATTTCTCCGCAGATTCAAACATCCAATTGAAATGGAAGAGTGAAAATAGTTAAAAACCTCCGTGACAGACAAAGGGAGTACGGGGTAACACAGCATGCTCATAGTATGGTTCATAGATTGGCTCCTAACACCGCAAGCACCAGCCGCAACAATCTTTATTCTTCTACTCTGCGTATTTCTAACCTTTCTAACCTCCCTGGTTAACCGTTTATTCACAAACCCGGAGCAACTACGTGCTTGGAGAAAAGAGATCAAAAAGTGGACCGACGAATTTAGACAAGCACAAAAAAGTAAAGATAAGAAGAAGCTCGCTAAAGTGGAAAAGCAAAAAGCCAGAATAATGAAGTTACAGCAGAAAATGTCATGGCAGTCAATGAAAGTGTCACTGCTGTTCTTCATTCCCTTCCTTATCATGTGGCAAGTGCTTTGGGGCATATACCACGAAGCCGTTGCTTTCCTTCCAGGCTTCGGTCCGCTCTCCATAGTTTTATGGTACCTCCTATGCTCTTTGTTCTTCAGCACTCTATTTTCCCGAGCTTTCGGTGTGGGGTTAGGAGCAACGGAGTAGTATGCCACGCCCCACGTTAAGGACCAGAAGTGAAAAACGGAAATATCGCTCCGTACCTGGAGGACGCAACAAGGCCTTGTATAAAGAGGAAAAAGCAGGCAGGCCTAAATGCATCAAATGCGGTTGCAATCTCAATTTTCTCCCTCGTTCAACAGCGAAGATTCGTAAACTTCCCAAAAACCAGAAGAGAATTAGCCGCATGTACGGTGGAGAACTCTGCCACAGTTGCCTCCGAACCCTGCTAAAACAAGCGTCACGAACACTCTGACAGTTAAGGCGGAAGAACCAATGACGAACCCTCAAAGCGGTTCCGAAAGGGGAATCATTTTATGCAGATCTGGAATGGCGGGATGCGGCAAAAGCACAGCTGCGCGCAAGATCGCTGAAAAATACAAGTTACGCTACGTGTCAGGCGGCGATACGCTAAAAGCCCTAGCGTTAAGGGCGGGTTACAAGTCGGTTAACAGAGGATGGTGGGAAAGCCCAGAGGGAATAAAGTTTCTCAAAAGACGTACGCGAGATTCATCTTTTGACAGAAAGGTTGACGAGAGACTGTTGGAATGGGCAGAGCAGGGAGGCGTCGTCCTTGACAGCTGGACCATGCCATGGCTTCTAGACGCAGGGTTCAAAATCTGGCTAGAAGCTTCTCCTGAAGAAAGAGCTAAACGGATTGCAAAACGAGACAGAGTAAACGTCAAGAGAGCACTCGCAGCTTTACAAGAGAAAGATACGAGAACTAAGGCCATTTATAAGAAACTCTATGGATTTAACTTGGGAGAAGACTTTTCTCCTTTTGACCTCATTCTAGACGTAAACCACCAAAGCTCAGAAGAGGTCTTCCAGACGCTCAGCTTAGTCATAGATCGCATGATCATGGGCGCCTAATGCTTTCTTTGCAGCATCCATTCCAAACTGCAGGGTTTCTGCCACTCCACCACGTCAGATAAGAGCTCTATCTCAAAGATGATCTTCGTTTCACTGCTTCTACGCATAGAAACCCCATTATCTATAAATATCAGTTACTCTATCTGTTTCAAAGCCGCTGGAGTAACCATCAATGCCCACAATAGAAGTTGGAAGAATCTGTGCAAAAATCGCTGGCCGGGAGACTGGACGCAAATGTATAATTGTAGACTTGATTGACAAGAACTTCGTTCTCATAACTGGACCTAAAGAAATAACAGGAATAAAACGCAGAAGAGTCAATATAAGTCACGTAGAACCCATGAAGGACAAGATCAGCATTGACCGCGGCGCAAGTGATGAAGAAGTAGCTAAAGCATTAGAAACTGCAGGTAAGACTGAAGAAATGAAAGAACTTGTTAAACCGCAAGTCTCATTCTAAATTACCTTGCAGTGAATAGCTGAAAAACGAAGAAGAGCTGATGAACTTCGCGATAATGCTTTAATATTTTCACCGATATATTCTTCATTATGACGGGTTCCGGTTCAACTGTAAAAGAAGGACGTATGGACGGGCCATCTGAAATCCCAGAAAGCTTCAGAATCGAATTTTTGAAACGGGGCTTTAAGGTAGAGGTCAAAAACGAATCTCTTGAGAGACTATCGCTATCGAAAATAGTTGCAGCCGCAAGAAAGATGCAATCTCATGAACTTTTGACGAGACTAGCAGACTATTACGCTAGGAATCAATGGTTGTGGGCCGCTGGGAACATTTATGAATTAATAGGAACATCTGAATCGCTGCAAAGAGCAGAAAGATGCTATGTGGAAGGAGGAAACTATCGTTCTGCCACAAGGGTTTGCAAAGCCATGGGGGATCCAGATGCCTTGAAAAGGGCTTTAGACTACAGCTGCAGAACATGCTAGGGGAAACAAGCATCTTCACCGCCACCTCAAAGTCCGTGAGGCTAACTTTTTAAACCTCCATCCTCTACTTTGCGTTTAAGAGGAGGATATGATGCAGAGAACTAGTGCGCCTTGGGAGACCAAAAAGAAATTGCTGATAAAAGCAGTGGAGAAAACTGATAGTCAATATGGACGTAAACCCGAAGAGCGGTCTATAAAAGATTACATTAGGCTGGGAATAGTGAATTTGGACAAAACAGCGGGGCCCTCTAGCCACGAAGTCACAGCTTGGGTCAAACGCATTTTACATCTCTCGCATGCTGGTCACGGCGGGACCCTAGAGGCTTCCTTCAGGCAAGCCGGGGAAATCCCAAAGTAACAGGCATTCTGCCAATCGCTCTAAAAGACGCTACAAAAGCCGTTCAAGCGCTTCTGCTGAGCGGCAAAGAATACGTCTGCATAATGCGTCTCCATCAAAGAGTAACAGAGGATAGAGTGGAAGCTATTCTGAGTGAATTTCAGGGGAAAATCTATCAGAGACCTCCTGTGCGGGCATCAGTGAAGCGGAGACTACGAACGAGGACTATTTACTATCTGAAGTTTATGGAGATGAAAGGGAAGAACGTTCTCTTCACAGTGGGGTGTGAAGGCGGCACCTACATCCGCAAGCTGTGCTTTGACATTGGAGAAGCTCTAGGTTGCGGTGCGCACATGCAAGAGCTTCGTCGAACTCGCGCGGGGCCCTTCACTGAAGATAAAGGGCTTGTAACGCTATATGATGTATTGTATTATGGTGACGTGTGGCGAAAAACTGGAGACGAAAAACACCTTAGAAACATTATTCAGCCGATGGAAAGAGCCTTGGAGCTCCTTCCGAAAGTATTTATCCGTGACTCTGCAGTAGCCGCAGTTTGCCATGGAGCTTACGCAACTGCACCTGGCGTTTTGTCGTTGGAATCGGGAATCAAGAAGAAAGATGAAGTTGTAATTTTCACTCAGAAAGATGAAGCGGTGGCCTTCGCACGAGCGTTGGCTTCATCGGAGCAAATTCTGGAAATGGATCACGGATTTGTGGCTAAAACGATTAGAGTTTTGATGGACAGGGATGTTTATCCAAAGATGTGGAGCACGAAAAGTGTTTAGTTCTAATCAGGATGCAGCTTTCAAACATTTTATTAGCTTTGTCTAGCTAAAGTCTTTGACGAAGGCGGGTTGCCTTTTGGAAAAAGAGCGGAAGTATCACAGGAAAAGTGCGTTTACGAATGGTCTAGCAGTGGGTTTTGGCATCGGCTGCTTCGCCACGTTTGCTGCCTTGCTGGTTACCGCCTTCTATTATTCTCAAACAGCCAGTCAAGCCTTCGATGAAGCGTTGTCAAGTTTTTCACTTCCGCTCACCTACTTCCTCATTTTAGGCGCCCTCTTCCTGATAATCGGCTTGGTATGGGAACGCCTCGAAAAACAACTTAAACTGTGACCACCAACAATATCTCTTGCTCTCTCAGAAGCGCAATCGAGGTTGCTGTAGGTGAAGCGTAAGCGTAACGATGCAGAACATTACTATACTGAACAGCCAGAATCAGAGTCCCAGCTTGGATTAATACGCACTCATCTACGAGGATACCTCTTTGAGTTTCTCACTTCTTCAAGTGTTTTCTCAAAGAGAAAAGTTGATCTGGGAACACGCCTTTTGATTGAATCAATGATCTTGCCAGACAAAGGATATGTCTTGGATTTGGGTTGCGGCTATGGTCCAGTTGGAATAGCAGCTGCCGTATCTAATCCCGATTTGCATGTTGTCATGGTTGATGTTAACACTCGCGCGGTATGGTTAGCTAAGAAAAATGTCAAACGAAACAGCGTGGACAACGTGGAAGTCCGCCGTGGCTTTCTATACGAGTCAGTAAAGAACACTGAGTTTGACGTCGTACTTTGCAATCCTCCGGTAAGTGCGGGAATGCCGACAGTTATGGCGATTATCAAAGGCGCCCCTAAACATCTCAAAGACAGCGGCTCGCTCCAGTTAGTTGTCAAATCAAGAATTGGAGGCTCGCACATTCAAAGCGAAATGGATAACATCTTTGGCAACGTGGAAGTCTCAGCTAGAAAAAGTGGCTACAGAGTGCTACTCTCCAAAAAGCCTTAAAAAGGGAACACCACTTCTCAATCTGCTAATGCCGGGGTCTCCTAGAGCATATCAGAAAGATGATATGCAGGGAGCCAGGTATGGAGCAGATCTACCCATTACAGAGCTTAAGCCTGGAGAAGAGCTTGAAAGCCTGTGGTCCTTTGGGCCACGTGGGTTCGAATCCCACCCCCGGCGCCACAGTTGCACCCACGGTGTTTTCCGGGTTATTTCCGTTTCTTGAAGATCTTGATTCCTTGATCCTCGAACTCAGTGACATACTCGTACCCTAGCTCTATCAACGAACAGGCTTCTTCAACCGTCTTGGCAACCTTTGACACAAACTCGTCGTCATCAGCCTTAATGAGTTGAGTGTATCTCAAAGTGTTGTTAATGTTCTTGTGACCCAGCATCTTCTCGCTTTCATGCCAAGCTAG
>CAYGBS010000020.1:13883-20002 GCA_964348215.1 uncultured Candidatus Bathyarchaeia archaeon | reverse complement strand
GTTTACAGAACTGGACGAAAAGCATGAAGATTCCAACGGGAATTCTTCTTAAAAAATATATAAAAAAAGAGAAAAACATTTAAAAGAGCAGGTATAGAGGGAGTATATAGACATGCTAGGAGATTCTCAGAATTGTCCTTAATCAGTCATCGGGCCTGTTATATTGGAGCGAGAAATGAAGATCTTGACAAGATTGTCCAAGAGCTTAAAACGTTCTTAGCAGAGGCTGGAATTCCTGAGACATACTCCGTGAACGTCTACAAGGATCAAGTCACATGCTGTGGACACTTTCCCTTCGGTATAGCTATTGAAATACAGGGCCCAAAGGAACAGCCAATTAAAAGCCTAGACGAAAAGATAGTAGGTAAGATAAAAGAGATTTGCGGAAGAGAGCACGTCAAAGATCACGAATGTACACCTATCGAAATCCTTCAAAACATCAAAGGATCAGTATTCATTCAAGGTTGAAAGGAAGACTCTAGAAGGTTGCCGCCTAGTTAGCCGTTTCCTATATTTTTATGGTTATCTATTCATCTGGGTTGCTGCAGAGAGCTTCAGAAAAACTATGTTGCTGACCAAGGTCGTTGAAAACCATAGCAGGCTGATCCATCATTCAACCCTTCTCTAACCATGTTTGCTCGCTATGATTACGATGTGAAGGTCTCTACCCAGCAACCTGGCTTACGTCGGCGATTGGAACAACTTCTTATCTGGCATACCAGCTCCTTTGGAGTTGCTGGCCTCTGCAAAACTGTTAATGTACCAAAGATGTCAATATTGCAGCTGCTATTCCGCGGCTTTGGCCAGCTTCAAAGCGCCAGACGAAATCTCCCCAGCAAAGCAGTTTCCCTCCTCATCGGCTTTTGCCAAGGCTTGCATGGATCTGTAGCGTTTCTGGATCTGATGCTTGTCAAACACACACGCAAACACTTTAAACCTCAAGCAAACACCAAAAATAGGGAAAAACGCTTGACAGAACTTTTCGGAACAAGTGGTATAAGAGGTTTAGCAAACCAAACCGTAACCCCCCAACTTGCGCTGCAAGTCGGCCAAACCTTAGCTACTTACACAAGAGCAAAGAAAGTTCTCATTGCTCATGACACGCGGACAACATCGCCGATGTTGCAATACGCGCTAGTCGCAGGCATGATGGCATGCGGTGCAGATGCTCTGCAGCAGAAAATCATCCCGACACCCGTTCTAGCATACCTCACTAAACGGATGAAGGCTAATGCTGGAGTAATGATAACAGCCAGCCATAACCCGCCGCAATACAACGGCATAAAGCTTTACAATCCGGATACAACAGCTTACACCCAAACCCAACAAAACCAGATAGAAAACATTATCACAAAACAGCAGTTCAAACTTGCAACATGGGAAAATATAGGTAGAGCAGTCTCAATAGACGAGACTCAGCAATACGTCGAGATGATGATGAAAAATATCAAGCTCAAAAAATCTTGGAAAATGGTCTTGGACGCTGGTAACGGAGCAACTGGCAAGCTAGCTCCTCAAGTACTCCATGCGATAAACTGCAAAGTCATAGTTATGAACTCACAGCCTGACGGACACTTTCCTGGAAGGGGTGCTGAGCCTACCGAGCAGTCTCTCAAGCCATTATGCAACATGGTCCGAGACGTGAAAGCCGACTTAGGGATAGCATACGATGGAGACGGGGACAGGATGATAGCAATAGATGAGAGAGGCCAGATAGCACCCTTAGATCGAATCTTAGCCGCGTACGCAGCCCACGCGATAAGAGGAAGAGAAAATAAGACAATAGTGACTCATGTCGAAGCATCCATGTGTATCGAAAAGTTGATCGAAGCAGAAAACGGAAAGGTTGTCAGAACAAAAGTAGGCGACGTAAGCATAACAGAAGCCATAAGACGACAAGGAGCAACCTTCGGAGGCGAACCTTGCGGAGCATGGATACACCCAGAATTCCACTACTGCCCAGACGGCATCCTCTCATCAGCACTCCTTCTCCAAGCCCTAGAAGAAACAAACCAAACTCTGTCCAGATTTGTCTCCAAGGCACCTCAATACCCACTTCTGAGAAAAAGCATTTCATGCCCAAACTCAATAAAGTCAAGCGTGATGAAGAAAACATACGAAGCCCTACCCGCAATCATCCCCCAGATCAAAGACCAATCGAAAATCGACGGGTTCAGACTAACGCTAAAAGCAGGCTGGCTTCTAATAAGACCGTCAGGAACAGAACCCATAGTACGCATAACCGTAGAAATGGAAACCAGAAGGACCGCTGAGACGATTATGAAGAAAGCCACAAAGCTAGTCAGCGGATTCGTCAAGGAGACAAGACGATGAAGGCTGTAATTCTAGCCGCAGGAAAGGGAACACGTCTCCACCCCCTTACGCACACACGTCCCAAACACCTTGTGCCCGTCGGTGGGAAACCGATAATAGATCATGTACTATTGGCCTTGAAAGACGCAGGGATAAGGAAAACAGTTGTTGTCGTCAATTACATGGCTGATCATCTCAAAAAGCATTTGGGAGACGGAGCGAAATTCGATATGAAGCTTGAATACGCTGTTCAGAAACAACTCAAAGGCACTGCAGATGCCACAAGGTCGGCAGAACCTTTCGTAAAAGAAAGTTTCCTCCTAACTTATGGTGATTGGCTAACGACTCCTAATGCAATAAGAACAGTTCTCCAGACACATAAGAATGAAAAACCTACAGCCACAATGGGAGTTGTGACAGTCAAAAATCCTGAATACTACGGCATAGTGGAAATAGAAGATTCCTACGTCAAAAGTATTGTAGAGAAACCGCGACGAGACGAAGCCCCCTCCAACATGGCAAATGCGGGTGTATACGTTCTTTCAAAGGAGATCTTTGAAGCGATCAAGCATACAAGGCCGTCTTCAAGAGGCGAATTGGAGATAACAGATTCCCTTTCGTTCCTTATGGAGCAAGGGTACAGAATTGGAGCCGCGAGGATTTCATGTGATGAGATTTTTGATGTGGGCTTGCTCTGGGATCTACTTGAAGCTAATCAATGGGTTCTTGAAAAGATGAAACCTAAGATAGAAGGGCAAATCGAGGATTCCGTGCACCTGACAGGTCCCGTAATTATTGAAGATGGGGCAAGAGTCCGTTCTGGAGCATATATCGAAGGTCCTGTTTTCATCGACAAAGACAGTGACCTAGGGCCTAACTGTTTCATACGGCCTTATACAAGCATCGGCAAAAACGTGAGAGTAGGGAATGGCTGTGAAATAAAGAACAGTATAGTCATGGACAAGACACATATCGGTCACCTATCTTACGTGGGTGACAGCATAATGGGCGAGAACTGTAACTTTGGCGCAGGAACGACAGTCGCTAACTATCGTTTCGACGGTCGGTCAGTGAAGATGATGGTTAGACGTAAGGTTATGGATACTGGAAGAAGGAAGCTCGGCGTTGTACTTGGTGACGACGTTAAAACTGGTATAAACACATTGTTTATGCCCGGGATAAAAGCGGGTAATAACTGTTGGATAGGCCCTGATGTTGTGGTGTATCGAGATGTTCCTCCGAATACTATGGTTCTGTTGAAGCAGGAGCAGGAACAACGGAGGAAACTGTGTTAAGGGTTCTGAAATATCAAAATCCTAAAAAGGTAGCGTTCTATTATCAAGGTATCTGGAAGGTTGATAGATTGTCAGCGGCACAGAGAAAGTTCTTCAGTGAAATAGGTACTCTGGTTGACAAGGTGGTTACGGTTGCGACTGTTGATGGCAAGTCATATAGCGGTACGCTTGTGGGAATGAACCCTGACAACCTTAGCATCTGTTTGTCAGAGGCGAAGGATGAAACAGGGCAGCTGTTGCACCGAGTTGTATTGAACGGTAGCGTTGTGGCCAGAATATTTGCGGTTGAAAAGCCCTTTGATTTAAAGGCTTTGGCCGAACGTTTAGAAAAAGTGTTTCCGACTATGGTTAGGCTTTATGAAGATAAGGGGTTCATTTGGGTGATGGAAAAAATAAAGGTCACAGAGAAAGGAGTTGTGGATGGAACTGGACCTGCGGCTGAACGTGTTCAGAAAGTTTATGGGCAGTTTATGAGCGAATTAGAGACCTAGACAAACCAGCGGAATTGAGATTCTTTTTTTCCTTTTTTCATTAGGGGTCTTTCAATCAGACCGAAGTTTTCCAAAAGATTTCGCGTAACTTCAACAGTCTCATCTAAACTATCGAGGTTAACTTCTAGATCAAGCATGTCACAAATGACTTTCAAAACCTTTCTTGAAGCAACGCTGTCGGGGTAAAGTCCCAAAGTTTCGGCTAACAGACAAAATCCCCTGAAGCCTCTCAATCTTCCAATCCCGACAAGAAGACCTGCCACTCCGAAAATCTGGCCTTTAATGATTTCGGCGCCCACGTTTAGTAGTTTGCTCACCGTTTCTTTGTCTGTAGCAGCAACATACAGTTTCGGCGTGTTAACCTCTTGCTCTCTTTTGAAGCCGCCCAAGGTTATGACGAAGCGGCACCCAAGTTCTTTGGATATGTCTAAAATACGTCCACAAAGCTCGTATTGCCCCGTTGTGGTCAATGCCTGCGTGTTTCCATAGAGAATTATGAGGTCACGTTCTCCTGCTTTTCCTTTATGGTAGTAAAGTTCGTTAACTGGATGCCTTGTTTGTCCTTTTTCAACTGTGACGGCAAAATCTTGGAAAGAGGAGCAGTAGATTTCCGCAAAGCGATTGGCCTTCAGTTCTCGAATTAGGTGTAACACAGCTATGTTGGCTACGAATCCAATGCCAGGCAAGCCTTCTATCAGTACCGGGTTGGTCAATTCAGGTTTTTCCCGCAGATGGGCAACGCACACCAAGCTTCATACCTCTTCTCTACCGGTATAGAAAAATACAGGTTGAGATATTAAAGCATGTTCGGCGGAATCAGTGAAATGTGCTTTGAGGTTCGCAGCAGGGACGTTCTTGCAAGACTAGGTAGAATAAAAGCTAAGAGTGGAACGATTGAGACGCCTATTTTGCTGCCTGTCGTAAACCCTGCTGTTCAACTGATTCCCCCACAAACCATGAGCAAAGAACTTGGCTGTAAGGCGTTGATGACGAACGCGTACATTTTGTTGAAGCAAAAGGGTGAAGAGGCCGCAGTGAGCGAGGTGCACAAACTTCTTGATTTCGACGGCGTGATTATGACTGATTCTGGAGCCTATCAAATTCTTGTCTATGGAAAAGTTGACGTTAGCCCCACAGAGATTGTGCAATACCAAGAGCAGATCTCCACGGACATAGCTACTATACTGGACATACCGACAAGCTGGCGTACAACAAAGGAAGATGCAAAGCACACGGTTGAAGAGACCTTAAAGCGGGCTAAGCAGCTGGCAAGAATCAAACGACGAGACGATGTCTTATGGGTTGCTCCGATACAAGGTGGACGATACCTTGACTTAGTTGGCTATTCAGCAAAACAAGTAGGAAAGCTGCCCTTTGACATTCACGCCTTGGGAAGCCCCACCACAATCATGGAGCAATACCTCTTCGATACGTTAGTTGACATGATACTAACAGCAAAAATGAACATGCCCCCCCAAAGACCTCTACATCTTTTCGGTGCTGGGCATCCTTTCATGTTTGCATTAGCCGTAACTTTAGGATGTGACATCTTTGATTCGGCTGCCTACGCAATCTATGCGAGACAGGAGCGTTACATGACAGAGTATGGTACTAGCAGGCTCAACGAGCTTGAATATTTCCCATGCTCTTGTCCAATCTGTACAAGAAACACTCCGATAGACGTAAAGGACATGCCCCTGATAGAGAAACATGAGGCTCTGGCAAAACATAACCTTTACACAAGTTTCGCAGAACTAAAACGTGTAAAGCAAGCGATTATTGAAGGCCGACTGTGGGAATACCTAGAGGCGAGAATTCACACACATCCCACTTTACTGCAGGCTGTAAAACGATTAAAGAAGTATAAGAAGTACATGGAGCGCCACAGTCCAGCAACTAAGAGGAGCGGGCTCTTCTTTTTCAATGGTTTAGGGCTTGTGCGGCCAGAGGTGGTGCGGTACAAGACGCTCTTTGAAGAGAGATATTCAGCGCCAAAAGAGGCAGAGATCCTTGTACTGAT